>CAJLLB010000129.1 GCA_905207425.1 uncultured Collinsella sp. | reverse complement strand
AAATCAAACGGCCGGCCCCGGGCATGGCTACGTTGACTTGCTTGCCGCATGGATGGCGTCTTGGCGCCTAGATACTTTGGCTGAATTTAATTGAACGAAGGACGCTCCTTGTTGGTGAGGGGCGTCCTTTTGGTTTTGATTAATTTGGAATTGTGGGTGTGCCCTTACTTGGCGTCTGCCCAGGTCACTCCAGTCGAAGCTTCGGCGATGAGGGGTACGCGGAGGTCTACTACGTGTTCCATGACGTCGCGGACCATGGTGGTTAGGCGCTCGACTTCGTCGATGGGGCACTCAAAGTCCAGTTCGTCGTGCACTTGCAGGATCATGTGGGCGGCAAAGCCTTCCTCTTCCAGGCGGCGGCTTACGCGGGCCATCGCGATCTTGATGATGTCGGCGGCGGTTCCCTGCATGGGATGGTTCATGGCCGTGCGCTCGCCAAAGCCGCGGAGTTGCGGGTTTTTGGCCTTGAGCTCCGGAATATGACGACGGCGGCCGTACATGGTCTCGGCGTAGCCCGTCTGCTTGGCGCGTGCCACCACGTTGTCGAGGAACGTGCGCACGCCCGGGTAGGCCTCGTAGTAGCGGTCGATCATGTCGCGTGCCTCGGCCATCGAGATATGCAGCGACTGCGACAGGCCGTAGGCCTGCTGGCCATACACGATGCCAAAGTTCACGGCCTTGGCGCGACTGCGCAAGTCGGGCGTTACCTCGGACACCGGCACACCAAACACGCGCGCCGCCGTCTCGGCATGGAAGTCCTCGCCCTCGTTAAAGGCGCGCACCAGGTGCTCGTCACCCGAGAGATGTGCCAGCAGACGCAGCTCGATCTGCGAGTAGTCCACCGCCAAAAAGACGCTTCCCTCGCCTGCCGAAAACGCCGTCTTGACGGTACGACCCAGCTCCGAGCGCGTCGGGATGTTCTGCAGGTTCGGGTCGCTCGAGGACAGACGCCCCGTTGCCGTGATGGTCTGGTTGTACGTAGTGTGTACGCGACCGTCACCACGGCGTAGCGGGCCCAGCGTGTCCAGATAGGTGGACTTGATCTTAGACTTCTCACGCCAGTCCAAGATCAGACGCACGATTTCGTGGTCACGCGCAAGGTCGCTCAGCACCTTGGCGTTGGTCGAATAATAGCCGCGCTTAGTCTTCTTGAGGCCCTTGGTCGGAAGCCCCATCACATCAAAGAGCACGTGCGACAGCTGCATGGGACTGCCAATATTAAAGGTCTCGTCACCCGCCAGGTCGCGAATACTGCGCTCAACCTCGGTAATCTGGGTCGCCAGACCCTCGGACAGACTGTGCAGACGGTCGGGGTCCACGAGCATGCCCGCGCGCTCCATCTTGGCAAGTACCGGAACGAGCGGCATCTCGATGCCATCGAACACGTTGGCGGCATTCTCACGGGCCATGCGGTCGCGCAGCGGTGCGACCAGCGCCAGCGTCAAGGCCGCCGTGCGAGCGGCGGGCGCCGGAGCGTCCTCACCGGCACCCTCTGCGCCGCGCGCCGCAGGCAGCGCCATCTGCAGATACGTATCGGCAAGATATGCCTCATCGAACTCGGAGCGATCGGAATCCAGCAGATAGGCAGCGACCACGGTATCGAAGATACGCGTGGAATCGGTAGCGAGCGGATCAATGAGCTCGGGCTCAGAAGAATCGACGGGCGAAAGCTCGTGCAACAGCGCCTTCATATCCGGGCTCGCCACGCGACCCTCCATAAACAGACGCGCGAGCACGCCGGCAATCACGCCGTGAACGAAGTTGAAGCCCTCAACCTCAGCCGCCGCACAGCTGTCGCCCTCCTCGAGCGCGAACAGGCCCTTGGACGTCGCCAACCACAGCGTGCGCGTCAGTCCAAAGAGCGCGCCCTCTTCCTTGTCGTCGTCCACCACGGCGGCGACCCACTCGCCGGCATCAATCGCGCGGGAGACCTCAGCCGCAACGGCACCAAGCGCGTCGGCATCGCCGGCGGCTGCGCGAACCATAGCAGGTATCTCAACCACACTGGAGGCAGCAGCAGCCCCGCCCTCGCCGCCGATCAGCGCCAAGAAACGGTTCTGCATGGCGGTGATACCAAGCGTGCCCAGCGCCGCGGAAACCTCATCGGCAGAAAACGCCGGGAAGGACGTCGCCTCAAAGTCGAGCTCGACGGGCGCATCGGTGCGAATTGTCGCAACCTTGCGGCTCAGTAGTGCGTCATCGATGTGTGCACGCAGGTTCTCGCCCATCTTGCCCTTGACCTCGTCGGCATGCGCGATGACTTCGTCCAGGCTACCGTACTTCGCAATGAGCGCACTCGCCTTTTTGGGACCGATGCCCGGTACACCGGGGATGTTGTCGGACGTATCGCCCTTTAGACCGTAAAAATCGGGCACGAGCGCCGGCGTAATGCCGTGATACAGGTCGTCCACGCTCTCGGGCGTCATGATCGCCACGTCAGACAGGCCCTTGCGGGTCGAGACCACGTTGACGTGCTCGGTCACGAGTTGATACATGTCGCGGTCGCCGGTCACCAGTAGCATGTCGCAGCCGGCCTGCTCGCCCAGGCGCGCCATGGTTCCCAGGATATCGTCGCCTTCCCAGCCCTCGGACTGCAGAATCGGCACGTTGAGCGCGGTGAGCAGCTCCTTAATCATAGGGAACTGCGCATGCAGATCGGGGTCCATGGGCGGGCGTTGCGCCTTATACTGCGGCAGCATCTCCATGCGCACGCGCGGCTTACCCTTGTCAAACGCCACGACCACACCGTCGGGGTTAAAGGCATCAATCATCTTAAGAAACATGTTCAGAAAGCCAAAGATCGCGTTGGTGGGGCGACCGTCCGGCGCGTTCATGGTCGGCGGCACGGCGTGAAAGGCGCGGTGCATGAGCGAGTTGCCGTCGATAACGGCAAAAGTGCGGCGCTTGTCAGACATATTAAATACCTCGCTTTGGGCTGGGCACGGTTTGCTCACTCCAGTTTACACGCTCCCCGCCCCGCGGCCACCTCACATCAAGCTCCCCCGCCACCGTGAGCCCGCGCGTGATACGATGGCTCACGGTACATCAACCAGCACGATCGATCCGAAAGGAGCCTGCGTCATGGAGCGTCCCTGCGCATGGAAAAAGTACACGCCACAGCAAGTCGAGGAGCTCGAGGAGCTTTGCCGCGGCTATAAGCAGTTTTTGAGCGAGAACAAGACCGAGCGCCTGTGCGTCAAGGCCGGCATCAAGATGGCCGAGGAGGCAGGATACGTCGACCTGGAGACCGTAATCGCCGAAGGCCGCGAGCTCAAGGCAGGCGACAAGGTGTATGCCGCTAACCACGGCAAGGACCTTATGCTCGTCAACCTGGGCACCGCCCCGCTCGAACAGGGCTTTAACATCCTGGGCGCCCACGTGGACTCGCCGCGCCTGGACCTTAAGCAGAACCCCGCCTTCGAGGCCGGCGACATGGCTTATCTCGACACGCACTACTACGGCGGCGTCAAGAGCTACCACTGGGTGGCCTCCCCGCTCGCACTCGTGGGCGTCATCTGCAAAAAGGACGGTACCACCGTCGACATCAATATCGGCGACAAGGCCGACGACCCGGTCTTTACCATCTCCGACCTGCTGATCCATCTCTCGAGTGAGCAGATGTCTAAGCCTGCCAAGGACGCCGTCGACGCCGAGATCCTCGACGTGATCGTGGGCGGCCGTCCCGTCAAGTTCGATGAGGACGACAAGGACGCCCCCAAGGAGCCCGTCAAGCAAATGTTTCTGGACATCCTTAAGGAGCAGTACGACGTCGAGGAGGAGGACTTCCTCTCCGCCGAGATCGAGGTCGTGCCCGCCGGCCCCGCCCGCGACATGGGCCTCGACCGCTCCATGATCTTGGGCTATGGCCACGACGACCGCGTCTGCGCCTACCCCTCTATGCTCGCCCAGATCAACGTCACCAACGTGGAGCGCACGAGCATCACGCTCATCGTCGACAAAGAGGAGATCGGTTCCGTGGGTGCCACCGGCATGACGAGCCGCTTCTTCGAGAACACCGTCGCCGAGATCATGACGCTCGCCGGCGAGGGTAGCCCGCTGGCCCTGCGCCGCGCGCTCGCCCGCAGCCGCATGCTCTCCTCTGACGTGTCCGCCGGCTTCGACCCGGGCTATGCCGCCAAGTTCGAGACCAAGAACGCCGCCTTTATGGGTCGCGGCCTGTGCTTTAACAAGTACACGGGCAGCCGCGGCAAGGGCGGCTCCAACGACGCCGATGCCGAGTATGTGGCCCTCGTCCGCGACATCATGGACAAGGCAGGCGTGGATTTCCAGACCTGTGAGCTCGGCCGCGTCAACGCAGGTGGCGGCGGCACCATCGCCTACATCATGGCCAAGTACGGCATGAATGTCATCGACTCCGGCGTTGCCGTTCTGTCCATGCACGCCCTATGGGAGGTCGCCAACAAGGCCGATATCTACGAGGCCTACCGCGGCTACAAGGCCTTCCTCGAGCGCGCCTAACCAGCCCTTCATAACTTGCGGTGAAATGCGGACTAAACTGGCCCATAAACGGCCAAAACAGACCGTATTCCACCGCAACTTTTTTGGCAGAGGAGAGTCTATGCTTCAAGTCATCATTTCGCCCGCCAAGCAAATGCGCGCGGCCCAAGATGCTTTTGAAGTCCTGGGCATTCCACCCTTTGTGCACGAGACGGCTCGCCTCCACCGGGCACTGCTAGATATCGAGCGGAATGAAGGCAGCGGCGGCCTGCAGGCGCTGTGGAACGTAAGTGACAGGCTGCTTACAGCGTGCCTGGATACGCTTCACGAATTTATGCCCGTCCTGAGCGATGCCGACCTCGCCGATCCCGATATCGCGCGTCGAATCTCCCCCGCCGTCATGTCCTATCACGGCATCCAATACCAAAGCATGGCGCCCGAGGTCATGGATGCCGCACAGCTCGACTGGCTGCAAAACCATCTCTGGATCCTCTCGGGACTCTACGGATGCGTACGCCCCTTCCATGCCGTTGAACCGTATCGGCTGGAGATGGGCGCGAAGCTGCTGGCCAGCCCCCTTGAGAATGAGATTCAGACGGAGAGTGATGCTGAGGCCGAACCTACGCCGGAGGCG
>CAJLLB010000128.1 GCA_905207425.1 uncultured Collinsella sp. | reverse complement strand
GGGGTTATCTAAGCCGACATCCCGCAGCCGCGAAGCGGCGAGGACGTCGGCGTGATAACCCCGCAGGCCTTGCGCCGGCGGGAAGGAACCTACTTCACGACCAGAATGTCGCAGTCCGTGTTGCGCAGCAGGAACGTCGAAATCGAACCCAGCAGCGCATACTTGATCGAGGACAGGCCGCGGGCGCCGCAGAGCACCAGGTCGGGCTTAACCACGTCGAGCATCTCGTCCTTAAGCGTCTCGCGAATGCGGCCGGCGCGAATCATGACCTCGACCTCGGGGATGTCGGGATTGGCCTTAGCCTCTTCGAGCTGCTTGGCGATGGAGTTCTTAAATGCCTCCTCTAGGCCGTTGACCAGATCGACCGGATAGGAACCGGTGCTCTCGAGCGCCGTGGAATCGATAACGTGGCCGATTATCAGCTTGGCGCCGTTGTTCGCGGCGACCTTGATGGCGCGTGCGAGCACAAAATCCTGCTGCTCAGTACCGTCGAGTGAAACAAATACCTTGGTGTAGCCCTCGTTCATGGTTTCCTCCTTGGTCTATCGCACGGGCGTGGGGCTCGTGCATCGGGCGGGCGCGGATGCGTGGCCGCCGGACACTTTATCTTGTTGCAGTTATACCCAAGGATTTGGGTTTGACCGCTCGCAATTCTGTGAACGGACGAGTTTTTTGGTAAGGGTAGGCGCAGACGCGCCCGAACGGTTGATAATGGGACATCGCCCGCACCGTCCGCAGAACAATATCGGCGGGTGTCTAACGAGGGGGTCCCTTTGGATATCATCGAGCTTCTAAAATCTGCTTTCATGGGCCTGGTCGAGGGCATCACCGAATGGCTGCCTGTTTCGTCGACCGGTCACATGATCTTGGTGGACGAGTTCGTCAAGATGAACGTGAGCGAGACGTTCTGGAATATGTTCCTGGTCGTGATTCAGCTCGGCGCCATTCTGGCCGTCTGTGTGCTGTTCTTCCATGAGCTCAATCCGTTCTCGCCCAGCAAGGGCAAGGAGGGCCGTCGCGACACCTGGGTGCTGTGGGGCAAGATTGTGCTCGGCTGCATTCCCGCCGCGGCGATCGGTCTGCCGCTTAACGACTGGATGGAGGAGCATTTCTACAATGCTCCCGTCGTGGCGCTGGCGCTCATTGTGTACGGCGTGCTGTTTATCGTGATCGAGAACTGGCGCGCGAGCAAGCGCGAGGAAATGGCCGTTGCCGGTTCGTTTGGTTCGCGTGCTGTGGTGTCGGGTGGACGTCCCGCCGGTGCGCACTTTGCGGCGCCCGCCGCGGCTACCGCTGAGGATGAGGACGATGACGAGAATCTGGACTTTGGCTCCATCGCCACGCTCGAGGACCTGAGCTGGAAGACTGCGCTGGGTATCGGCTGCTTCCAGGTGCTTTCGCTGGTGCCTGGTACGTCTCGCTCCGGTTCTACCATCATCGGCGGCCTGCTTTTGGGCTGCACGCGTTCGGTGGCGTCCAAGTTTACGTTCTTCCTGGCCATCCCGGTCATGTTTGGCGCGAGTGCGCTCAAGCTGGTCAAGTACTTCATCAAGGGCGGCACGTTCGGTGCCAACGAGGTCGCTATCCTGGGCGTGGGCTGCGTTGTGGCCTTTGTGGTTTCGCTCATCGCCATCAAGTGGCTCATGGGCTTCGTCCGCCGTCACGACTTCAAGTGCTTCGGTGCCTACCGCATCATCCTGGGCATCGTAGTGCTCGCATACTTCTTCGTTCTGGAGCCGATGCTCAGCCTCTAACTTAGTCGACGCTGCGCGGCGGCCAGGGCGACAACTTGTCATTCAAAGGGGGTGGCATGACCAAAAGGTCTATGCCGCCCCCTTTTCATGCCAATTTGTTCGCCCTGACCGTCGCTCGCTGCTGCTGCCATGACATCGGCGGTTTCGTGATTGTCAATAGATTGGTGCAGACTAACCTGACCCCATTGCACCAAATCCGCTGGGGCGAGCCTGACGGTGACGCACGGAGTCGTGGTGTGATTTGCGTCGGTGTCCGCGCGGCTCGGTATACTGGTACGGCTCAAACTATGGCGCTGCCCGCAGGCGCGCCGTCCGTCAGATGAGGAGTCGCCCATGACCCAGCCCTTGCCCTGGGAAAAGAATGTCGCGGTACCTGTGCCGCCCGCGCCGGAACCCGTGCCGCTCGATGCATACACCGCCCCTGCTGCGCCGGAGCCCGAGCTCGTTCCGCTCGACATCTACGACGCTCCCGCGCCGGCGCCCAAGCCCGCCAAGCCGCTCGTCGACATCGACAGCCTTAATCCCGCTCAGCGCGAGGCGGTCCTGACCACCGAGGGCCCGCTGCTGGTCCTTGCCGGCGCCGGCTCGGGCAAGACCCGCGTCTTGACCTTCCGTATCGCACATATGCTCGGCGACCTGGGCGTTAAGCCCTGGCAGATCCTTGCCATCACGTTTACCAACAAGGCCGCGGCCGAGATGCGCGAGCGTCTGGCGGCACTCATCCCCAGCGGTACCCGCGGCATGTGGGTGTGCACCTTCCATGCTATGTGCGTGCGCATGCTGCGCGAGGACGCTGACCTGCTGGGCTACACCGGTCAGTTCACCATCTACGATGACGACGATTCCAAGCGCATGGTGCGCGATATTATGCAGGCGCTCGGTATCGAGCAAAAGCAATTCCCCATCAACATGATCCGCAGCAAGATCAGTTCGGCCAAAAACGCCATGATCGGCCCCGAGGACATGCTCAAATCCGCCGACAGCCCCAACGACAAAAAGGCCGCGCAGGTCTACTTGGAGCTGGAACGCCGCCTGCGCGCCGCCAACGCGATGGACTTCGACGACCTGCTCGTGCGCACGCTCGAGCTGCTGCGCACCCGCCCCGAGGTGCTCGACAAGTACCAGGAGCGCTTCCGCTACATTAGCGTCGACGAGTATCAGGACACCAACCACGTCCAGTACGAGATCGCTAACCTGCTGGCCGCCAAGTACCAAAACCTCATGGTCGTGGGCGACGATGACCAGTCCATTTATAGCTGGCGTGGCGCCGACATCACCAACATCCTGGACTTTGAGCAGGACTTTAAAAACTGCAAGACCGTTAAGCTGGAGCAGAACTACCGCTCCACGGGCCATATCCTGAGCGCCGCCAACGCCGTGGTGCGCCACAACTCGCAGCGCAAGGACAAGCGCCTGTTTACGGCCGAGGGCGATGGCGAGAAGATCCAGGCCTTCCAGGCAAGCGATGAGCGCGACGAGGGCCGCTGGATTGCCGGCGAGATCGAGAAGCTGCACTCCAAGGGCACGAGTTACGACGACATCGCCGTGTTCTACCGCACCAACGCTCAGTCGCGTATTCTCGAAGATATGTTCCTGCGCGCAGGCGTGCCCTACAAGATCGTGGGTGGCACGCGATTCTTCGACCGTGCCGAGATCCGCGACGTCATGGCCTATCTTAAGATGATTGTGAACCCGGCCGACGAGATGAGCGTCAAGCGCGTCATCAACACGCCGCGCCGCGGCATCGGCTCCACCTCGATTCAAAAGATTGAGCAGCTGGCACGCGACAACCGCTGCTCGTTCTTCCAAGCCTGCGAGATCGCAACAGCCGAGACGGGCATGTTTAGCGCCAAGGTGCGCAACGGCCTGTCGAGCTTTGTGGCGCTGGTGCGCGAGGGTCGCCGCATGGACGGCGAACTCAAGGACGTCGTCGAGATGATCGTCGATAAGACGGGCCTGCTGCAGGCTTTCCGCGCCGAGGGCACCATGGAGTCCGAGAGCCGCGCCGAGAACATCCAGGAATTCCTGGGCGTCGCCGCCGAATTTGAGGAGACGCACGAGGATATCGAAGGTACGCTCGAGAGCTTGGAAGAGCTGCGCGCTGCCGGTGTTGCCGATGTGCCTGCTAGCGCCGAGCCCGAGCCTGTCGTGGTGAGCGCGCCTGCGCCCGAACCGGGGCCATCTGCCCCGGTATCCTCGTTTGAGGCGCTCGTTGGCGCGCGTGACGCCGCGGGCTCCAATCCGCTCGATAGCTTGGCCGCTCCGGCGCTGTCTCCGCAGGATGCCCTGGCCGCCGCCATCGCGGGCAACGCGTATGCCGCGCCGACGGAGATGCCGGCGGGTGCCGTGCATGCCGACGAGATCGAGCGCACCTACGGTCCGCTCACCTGTAAGGCGCTGCCGGCGCTCATGGAGTGGCTGGCCCTGCGCTCCGACTTGGATTCCCTGGCCGGCGAGACGCATGCCATTACCATGATGACCATCCACTCCGCCAAGGGCCTGGAGTTCCCGGCGGTGTTCGTGGCCGGCATGGAGGAAGGCATCTTCCCGCACGTGCACGATTTTGGCGGTAGTGACGATCCGGGCAAGCTCGAGGAGGAGCGCCGCTTGGCCTACGTCGCCATCACGCGTGCTCGCAAGCGCCTGTTCCTGACCTATGCGGCCACGCGTCGCACCTACGGCTCGACCTCTGCCAACCCGCGCTCGCGTTTCCTCAACGAGATTCCGTTTGAGGATATCGAGTTTAGCGGCATCGGTTCTGCCGGTTTTGAGGGCACGGGCTGGGAGAAGCGCGGCGACCGTCACGGCACCTTTGGCTCGGGCATGGGCTCGGATATGTACGGCGGCAAGGTGTTTG
This sequence comes from uncultured Collinsella sp., assembly GCA_905207425.1. Taxonomy (GTDB): domain Bacteria; phylum Actinomycetota; class Coriobacteriia; order Coriobacteriales; family Coriobacteriaceae; genus Collinsella. Next base: position 511 of record CAJLLB010000128.1, on the reverse strand, counting down.
GCTCGCATACGCGCTCGACCGGCGGTTCCGGTTCGCGCGGCGGATCGAGCTTTGACGATTTCTTTGGCGGCAGCAGTTACGGGACCGAGCGCCATCGTGGGGTTTCGCCTGACGCCGGCCGTGTTGCCTCGACTTTTGGTTCGGGCGCGTCGCGAGCCAAAAAGCCGTCTTCCAAGGTGTCCCCGACGGTGGAGCGCAAGGTCGATCGCGCTAGCGCGTCGCAGGACTTTGCCGCAGGCGATACCGTGAGCCACAAGACCTTTGGCACGGGTACCGTGATCTCGGTCGCTGGAGACATGATCGAGGTTCAATTCGAAAAGACCGGCCAGACCAAAAAGCTAATGAAGGGCTTTGCTCCGATCGTCAAGCTGTCGTGATCCTGGCGGACCTGGGCGGGCGTATAGGGCAACATCGCCTGCTCGGGCAGTCCTGCGCAAGACGGAGAGCACATTAAGTGCTCTCCTTTGCGTGCGGAACTCGCGATCGATGTTGCCCTATACGCCCGCCCAGG
>CAJLLB010000127.1 GCA_905207425.1 uncultured Collinsella sp. | reverse complement strand
CCGAGGCGTTTGCCGCCAAGGCCGCCGAGACCCGCGCCGCCTTTAAGGAGTGCATGGACGACGACTTTAACACCGCCGGTGCCATGGGTGCCGTCTTTGGCTTTGTGACCGAGTGCAACCAGTACCTGGAGCAGGCGGGCGATGCTGCCGACAAGGCCGCCGCGCTTGCCGCCGCCGACACGCTGGCCGAGCTGCTCGATACGTTTGGCGTTGAGCTCCCCGAGCCCAAGGTAGAGCTGCCGCTGGGTCTGCTAGGCGTTGCCGCCGGCCTGGTCGCCTACACGGGCGACGACGTGGACGAGGCTGCTGCCAAGATTCTCGAGGCCCGCGCCGAGGCCCGTGCCGCCAAGAACTGGGATCTGGCCGACGCCATCCGCGACCAGCTCAAGGACCTGGGCCTCACCATTGAGGATACCGCCGCCGGCACCCGTATCAAATCTCTCTAATCCCCGCGGGTTTCCCAAGCACCCGACCTTGCCGTTCAAACCGTCGCTCGCGTACTCAAGTACGCGTCGCTCCTCTTTCACGGCAATCTCGGGCACTTGGAAAACCCGTACCGACCGCCCGAATTAATATTCATGGGCGGTCGTTTATTTTGTTTCGTTTGATAGTTGTATTTAGGAGGTCGCTTTATGGCCGACAATCGCAAGCGTGCGCCTCGTGGCGGCAAGCAGGCTGCTTCTGGCTCGCGTCCGATTCGCCGCAATGACCGCGCTGCCGCTCCCAAGGGCCAGCGCGATCGCGCCCAGGCCGCACGTCCGCAGCGCGATCGCAACCGCGACGCTGTCCAGGCTCCCAAGGGCGAGTTTATCGAAGGTCGTCGTGCTGCCGCCGAGGCGCTACGCACTGGTTTTCCCATCAAGTGCGCGCTCATTGTCGAGGGTGGAGAGCGCGATGCCGCCTTGTCGCGCCTGGTCGACGACCTCAACGCCGCGGGCGTCCGCATTAAGTATGTGCCGCGTGCGCAGCTCGACGCACTGTCGAGCCATGGCGCTCATCAGGGCATCGCACTCGAGGTTGGCAACTTCCCCTATGCTGATGTCGCCGATATTCTCGACCGCGCAGGCGACGGTCCGGCGCTTGTCGTCGTGCTCGACCATGTGACCGACGACGGCAACTTTGGCGCCATTGTGCGCTCCGCCGAGGTCGTGGGCGCGGCCGGCGTCGTCATCGCCAACAAGCGTGCCGCCGGCGTGACCGTGGGCAGCTACAAGACCTCGGCCGGTGCTGTCATGCATCTGCCTATCGCGCAGGTTCCCAATATTGCCCGTGCACTCGATGACCTCAAGGCCGCTGGTTTTTGGGTGGGCGGCGCCTCCGAGCACGCCGAGGGCAGCTGCTGGGATGCTCCCTTCGAGGGCCGCGTGGCGCTCGTCATGGGCTCCGAGGGCGACGGCATCTCGCGCCTGGTGCTCGAGAAATGCGACTTTATGACCAAGCTTCCCCAGCGCGGCATGACCGAGAGCCTCAATGTTGCCCAGGCGACCACGGCGCTGTGCTTTGAGTGGCTGCGCCGCAACGTCGGCGAGCTCATGGGGGAGGAGTAGCGCATGTCCAAAAAGAACCGTGCCAAGTCCAAGGCCAAGCGCTTTGGCGAGGGCTCGGCCAAGCCGATTGTTTCGGCCGCGACCTACGGCGTGGGCGGCAATGCGTTTGCGCAGGCCATCGCCGACCCGGTCTCGACGGTGCACTCCAATAAGCCCGAGCTGCTGGTGGTCGACGGCTACAACGTGATCCACTGCACGCCGCGCTACGAAAAGCTCGTGTACGACCATTCAGACGATCCGTATTCCAGCGACGTTCACGATATGGCACGCACCGCCCTCATCAACGACGTCGCCGCCTTTGCCCAGGGCCGCTACGAGGCCGTGATCGTGTTCGACGGCGCGGGCAATATCTCCAACGAGCGCCCCAACCTGCCGGCCCGCGGCGTGCGCATCGAGTTTTCGCCGACGGGCGTTTCTGCCGATACCGTGGTGCAAAAGCTCTGCATCGAGGCGCGCGAGGAAGGCCGCGCGTGCTCCGTGGTATCGAGCGACGGCACGATCCAGGCCGTCGTCATGGGCAAGGGCGTCACGCGCATCTCGAGCCGTATGCTGGTGGACGAGATCAAACAGATCGACAACGACGTGCACGAGGCCGAGGAGGCCCCGCAGATCAAGATGACCCTGGGCAGCCGTCTAAGCCCCGAGGCCCTGGCCAAGCTCAAAGCTCTGCGCGGGAGGTAGGGGAGTTGGCGGGGCGATGCTGTCTCGCTAACTCCATTCAGCGATGTCGATCATTCTTTCGAGGCGCCATGTTAGCGCCTCTTTTAGATAAGGCAGTCTCGCTGTAAGAGCGTCGTTTTTGGATAGGATTTCGATTGCCTCGTCAACGAAACCCTCGAGTTTGTCGCCGTCAAACCAGCCCATGTCCTCGACGAGCAACATTTGTTTGGCGGGGCTTGAATGAAATTGTGCGCTGGTAAAACTGTGCTCTCCCGCCCTAAGCTCCTCTAGTGATATGTTGCACCAGAGTGATGAGCCCGAATCGAAGATAGGGGCAGGTCTGCAGGCTAGCGTGTTTACGTTTCGCACAAGGCCAAAGTTGCGCCAATGGCGATCATAGTTGGCAATGATGTCATCGCATACGATCATGCGGTCAAGGGCGTCTTTTATATCCGTCGCTCCAAGCTCCTCGCAGTTTGCTACATACCGTTCGTAATCGGTTAGTCGCTCGTCTGCATTTGCATGCTGGTTTACATAGAACGCAGGGACATACTCTTCTTCATCAGTTAAGAAGACATCGCATATGCTCAGGGCGGAAGTGCCCGTGCCCTCGAGCGAGTAAGGCACATAATCGCAAGCGTTTAGGATGCGACGGTGAAGTGCAGTCGCCACCAGCTCGTTATAAGGTTCCTGGTTTAGATGTGCACCTGCCTTGTGGAGGATTCGACGGTCATCCTCGCATGTCCAGTACTTTTGAAGATTGCCGTCCGAGGTGTTATCGGGCTTTGCGGCAGCTGCCTTGCCCTCTGGGGCGAAGGGCGCGATGCTGAGAGAGACGTCGTCAAAAGCATTATTGAAGAAATTGATATCTTCCCACGCGAGACCGGAGTCTTGGGGCCTAATCCAATACTGGTCGGATAAGGAGAGGCCAAGATTTCGCTGGACGAGTTCATCGGGAACATCGACTGCGGCTTCTGCAAGCAGGGAGGCTAGTCCAATGCGTGCGAGCGGGATACCGCGGCCGCGCCACCAGATGCGGAAGGAGTCGAGCGATATGGGGCTATTAGGGCCAAATACTCCAATAGGGGCGTGGGCGTAATCGACGTCGGCGCCGATGTGGGTGAAGTCTTTTCGCGATGTGCTGTAGACCAGTTGGGCTACTTCGTGCGTGCGGTTCATGAGGGTAAATGCGACTTCGCTTTTCCCATGCCCACGACGAGGTCGTCCCCCTCTTTTGGTTGCGGAGCGGAGTCGCGCGTCTACGCTGTCTTTGTCGATGAGCCACACGCCAGAAGCCTTGCGGGCGGTCAGCGCGCCGTTCTTAATGAGCTCCTGCACCCTGCGCGGGCTGATGCCGAGCAGCTCGGCTGCTTCCTTGGTAGTCAACATCGCGAAACCCTTCGCCAGAACGAATAGTTTTATATAGCCAATTGTAATTAAAACTATTCGTTCTGGCGAATGGTTTTAAGATTGAGGGCGCACTGACAGAAATGAACGGGCCTGGTACGCGCTGTTGCTGGATTTTGCATATTTATATAACGCCGTGCGGCCTGTTGCGCCCCGTCCGCAATTCCATTATTCTTAACAGGCTTCGCGCGAAAGCGCCAAGTGTGCCAGTGTGGCGCAACGGTAGCGCAACTGATTTGTAATCAGTGGGTTGCAGGTTCGATTCCTGTCACTGGCTCCATGAGAGTTTCGGGCTCTGTCTCTATATGGGACAGAGCCCGTTTCTTGTTTTGATAGGTTGTCGGGCACGGTATTCGTCTCATTCCCGAGTTTGTCTCGATCTGTAACACCAAGACGGTTATTCCGCTTTTAACTGTTACAGATCAAGACGGAAGGTTGAGGGTCCGTCCATTTATCTCAATCTGTAACAGTTAGAAGGGAAATATCGGTCTAGATGTTACAGATTGAGACAATGACCGGGACCACTTTGAAATGTCTCGATCTATAACACGTAGGGGAGAAATACCGTTCTTACTGTTACAGATTGAGATTAAAGACACCTCCTGAAGCGGTTGTCTCGATTTGTAACACGTGGAAGCCCATAATCACCCTTACTGTTACAAATTGAGATAGAAGCGGAGCGTCGGAAGGAATGTCTCGATCTGCAACATGTAGGAGACACTCTACGCCCGTAAAGGAAAGAGGCGGGTCCTGTTCAAAATGAAACAGGACCCGCTTTATGTGCGCGGCTATATTCGATTACCTCGTGCCGCGTCAAAGTGGCAGGAAAAGTAAACGAACGCCGGTTGCTTCCACGGCGGATGTCGCTACCCTAATACCATGTGCGCGCAGATCGCGCGTCGGTGCCCGGATTGCATCGGGGCACCGTCCATACGTCGGGAGCGGGGAAGGATCATGGAATCCACGGAAGACGCCATCGAGATCGAGGACGCCGAGGAGCGGGGCGCGACGGCCCCCACGGCCCCTGCGGGGAACTCCGGCCTGATCCACCGGCTGTTCGGCGGGTATGCCGAGCTGCTGCGCATCCCGCATGCGGCGCGCTTCACCGTTGGGTCGGTGGTCGCGTGCATGCCGCTCGCCATGATCAGCATGTCCATTACCATCGGCGTGCAGCAGATCTACGGCAACTACACGATCGCCGGCGCGCTCTCGGCCGTCTACTCCGTCTCGTCCGCGCTGCTCGGGCCGCAGCTCGGCAAACTCGCCGACCGGTTCGGCCAGCGAGCGGCGTCGATCCCGGCCATCATCATCTGGGTTATCGCCTCGCAGGTCTTCATCGCAGCGGCGACCGCGCACGTAGACGAGTGGATCCTCTTCTGCATCGTGCCGTTCCTCGCGTTTACGCCGCCCTGGGGCGCCATGAGCCGCACGCGCTGGCGCTACCTGCTGCGCGGCGACGAGAAGAAGATCTCCACGTCGCTGTCGCTGTGCTCTGCGTTCGACGAGTGCATGTGGGTCA
>CAJLLB010000126.1 GCA_905207425.1 uncultured Collinsella sp. | reverse complement strand
GCCGCCGGCGTTTTCGGCTATCTCGGTCAATGGCGTTCGCGCCTACAAGTCTGCTCGCGAGGGCAATGCGGTGGACCTACCTCCGCGCCCCGTCGAGGTTTATGCCGCCGACCTGATCGCCGTGGGCGGCGAGGGTGATACGTGTGCGTGGACCGTGGCGTTCTCGGTGAGCAAGGGCACCTACATTCGTGCGCTCGCTCGCGACCTGGGCCGCGCCTGCGAGAGCGCCGCGCACATTTCCGCGCTGCGCCGCACGGCCTCCGGTGTCGTTTCCATTGGCGCCTGTCATGCGGTCGAGGAGCTTTCTCCCGAGTCCGCCGCTGGCTTTGCCCTGGATCCCATTGCGGCCCTGGGCGCCACGCGTGTTGACTTGCCGGGCAATCTTGCCGACGACCTGCTCTGCGGCCGACGCATTCCCGTTGAGCGTGCGCTTGCCGATTTCGATTCCTCGAAGGCGCCGTTTGCGCTGGTGCTCGATGGGGGACTCAAGGCGCTCGCCCGCATTGAGAGTGGCCGCTTTGTCATGGAGCACGTGTTTCCGCAGGCCATCGGCGGTGTTCGATGATGTTTTCCGCTCGCGAGCTCGCGCGTATCTTTTTCGCCGGCGAGTCGGACGAGGCTCGCATCGTTACTGCCGATACGTTTGATGAGTGCGAGCGCTTGGGTGCCGCATCGATCGCCATTGGCGTGTTCGACGGAGTTCACCGTGGACACCAGGAACTCATTAAAGCGCTTGTCCGTGATGCCCGTGCCCATGGCTGTAAGGCGGTCGTGGTTACCTTCGATCCCGACCCGGACGTCGTGGTGAGCCCTTCGCCCGCTCAAAAATTGATGACGACGGCCGACCGTCTGCATGCCCTGGCTCAAACCGGGGTCGATGCGGTGGTGGCCGTTCCCTTTACGCCTGAGGTTGCGGCGCTTGACCATGTTGATTTTCTCTCCTTGGTGTCGCGTCTGGTCGACATTCGCTCGATTCGCGTTGGCAGCGACTTTAGGCTGGGCCGTGGCGGTGCATCTGGTGTTGACGAGATGCGCGCCTGGGGTGCCGAGCACGGCGTTGGCGTGTATGGTCACGACTTGCTTTGCGAGGGCGGTGAGGCCATTTGCGCCACCCGCATTCGTCATGAGCTGGGACAGGGCCATGTGGAGCTTGCTGCTGAGTTACTCGGCCGTCCGTATATGGTGCGTGGCGGTGTTGTTCGCGGCCGTCACGAGGGCTCTGGCATGGGCTTTCCCACGGCAAACCTGCAGGTTCCCGACGGTATTCAGGTGCCAGCCGATGGCGTGTATGAGGGTCTGGTGCTGGTCGATGACACCGCGTGGCCCGCTGCCGTGAACGTCGGCCTGCCGCCAACGTATGCCGACGATGCGGCATCTGCGCATCTCGAGGCTAACTTAATTGGATATACGGGAGACCTGTACGGCGCTTCTGTTTCGCTGGCGTTTACGCGCTGGCTGCGTCCCTCGCGCGTGTTCGATTCGCTGGATGAGTTGATTGCGACCGTCGAGGGTAATATCGAGGACATTCGTCACAACTTGGGTGAGCAGGGGGTGAGCATTCGTGATTAGCGATGAGGAAAAAGATCAGGTACGCGCTGCGTCCGACCTGGTTGCTATCGTGCAGGAAACGGTCGAGCTCAAGCCCCGCGGCCATGAGTTTTGGGGATGCTGCCCCTTCCATGGCGAGAAGACGCCGTCCTTCCACATTATCCCCGCCACGCAGGTGTGGCATTGCTTTGGTTGCGGCGAGGGCGGCGACGTCTTCACGTATATCATGAAGCGCGAGAACCTGAGCTTTCCCGAGTCAATCCGTTACTTGGCCGATCGCGCGGGTATTGAGCTGCATGACACCGGAGATCGCCGCGAGCGCGGCACCAAGCGTGCCCGCATCTACGATCTGTGCGCCGAGACCGCCCAGTTCTACCACACCATGCTCATGCGCGGTAAGGACGGCCGTCCGCGCGAGTACTTTGCCAGCCGCGGCATGGGCGGCGACGTCTGCCGCCGCTACTGCCTGGGCTTTGCACCGGGCCGTAACGCGCTGGTGTCGCACCTGTCCCAGGCGGGTTTTACCCCGCAGGAGATGATCGACGCCAACGTTGCCGTGAGTCGCGGGCGCGGGCAGCTTGCCGACCGCTTTTACGACCGCGTGATGTTCCCCATCTTTGACGAGCAGGGTCACAACATTGCCTTTGGCGGTCGCATTATGGGCGACGGCCAGCCTAAGTATCTCAACACCGCCGAGACGAGCGTGTTTCATAAAAAGCGAAACCTCTACGGCTTTAATTGGGCCAAGGAGTTTATCGTCGCGCAGGATACCGCCATCGTGGTAGAGGGCTATACCGATTGCATCGCCTGCTGGGAGGCGGGGATTAAAAACGTTGTCGCCACGCTGGGCACCGCCCTCACGGAGCATCACGTCAAGACGCTCACTCGCTTTGCCAAGCGCATCGTGTATATGTTCGACGGCGATGCAGCGGGCCAGAAGGCCGCCCGTCGCGCGATTCAGTTTATCGAGCAGGATTCCATGGACCTGCGCTGCGTGGTGCTCCCCGACGGCAACGACCCCATGGAGTTCATCACCGCACATGGTGGCGAGGCACTGCAGACGCGCATCGACGCTGCCGAGCCGCTTATGGACTTTGTCTACCGTTCGCTGCAGGAGTCGAGTGACATCACCACGCCGGGCGGTCGCGCTAAGGCGCTGGAAGATGCGCTGACGCTTATCTATCCGCTGCGCGATAGCTATATGATCGACACGTACTTTATCCAGATTGCCGATCTGCTGGGTTTGGATCTGGAGACGGTGCGCGCGAGCTCGGGTCGTGTGTTTCGCGATGTCGCCAAGCGCGAGGATGCGGAACGACGTCGTGAGCAGAACTATGAGCGCCAGCGGGCACAGACTGAGCGGTCCGGTAGCGCGGGCGGTCGGGCGTCGGGTTCTCGCGATGCCGGTCGCGGTGCTTGGGCATCGGGCGCGACGCCGCCGGTGTCCGCACCGGTCGAAGAAGAGCCGTACGACTACGTCCCGCTCGATGCCTACGGCGCCGCGCCCGTGGAGGTCGTCGACGACCTGCCGCCGATCGATGTGCCTGATGGTATGGGCGCTGTGCCTGTGGCTGACGGTTCGGGCGCACCGGCTGCGGCGGCGCCGATGGTTCTTACCGATCTAGAGCGCAAGTCCTTGGCAGGGGAGCGCGAGCTGTTGACGATGCTCACGAGCTACCCCGACCTGTTCCGCACGTATGCCGACCGCATCTGCTCCATCGAGTGGGTTGACCCGCGTCACGAGTCCATTGCATGGGCCGTTCTGGCAACGCCGCCGGGAACCGATCCTGCAGCCTGCATGGATGCGGCGCGCTCAGTGTGTCCCGATGCGGCAACGCTTGTGAGTGCCGGGCGCATCTCCGCGACGAGCAAACACCCCACCGAGACGAACATCGTGTTTATGCTTGATACGCTTGAGCTCTACACCATCAAGCGTCGCATGCGTGCCGCACAGGCCAAGCTGCGCCAGGACCGTTCACTCGATGATGAGGCCCGTCGCGCGCTGACCGTGCAGGCCGCGCAGGATTCGCAACGTCAACGCGAACTGCAAAAGTCGATCGGCGGCGTGGCGGACCCGTTCCGTTTGATCGGCCTGGAGGCCGCGGGCACCGAACAAGCCTAGATGTTGTGGTCAACCAGCGTATTCTCGCCTATATCCAGTCTTCTTTTTGGGTATAGACGTCAATGTGTGTGCTAAAGTATTGAGTCCTGTGGACTATGAAGGGAGAATCTGTGCCAAAAAAGACTGAGAGCACGGGTACTGGGCTGGAATCCTACGTTGCAAAGCTCATGGGCAACGGCTCAAACAGGACTTCGGTAACCGAGGACGAGATTCAGGTCGCCCTGAAGGATATCGATGTTTCTGACGAGCAGCTCACCGCGGTGTATTCCGCGCTGCGCAACAGCGGCATCCAGATTATCTCCGCGAGCGGTAACGACGACGCCCCCATGGACGTCGACGATGACGATAACGATACCGATACCGACGATTTCGATGACGACGACGAGCACGATTCCGGCTCGCTCGACGATCACGAGCTCAAGATGGCCCGCCAGGCCGACGCCGAGATGGGTTCTTCCAAGAGCAAGAAGAAGCGCACCGTGCGCACGTCCCGTTCGCGTTCGCGCGTGCGCGGCATCGATGCCTCCACGGTGATGCTGACCGGCGACCCGGTCCGTATGTACCTCAAGGAGATCGGCAAGGTCGACCTGCTGACCGCCTCCGAAGAGGTCGATCTGGCCATGAAGATCGAGGCCGGTCTCGATGCCACCGAGAAGCTCGAGGCTGCCGATGCTGGTGAGCTCGAACTCACGCGTGCCGAGATGCGTCGTCTTACGCGCATTGAGAACGTGGGCCTCGAAGCCAAGCAGGCGCTCATCAGCGCAAACCTGCGTCTGGTCGTCTCCATCGCCAAGCGCTATGTCGGCCGCGGCATGCTGTTCCTGGACCTGATTCAGGAGGGCAACCTCGGTCTGATCCGCGCCGTCGAGAAGTTCGACTACCAGAAGGGCTTTAAGTTCTCCACGTACGCCACGTGGTGGATCCGTCAGGCCATCACGCGCGCTATCGCCGACCAGGCCCGTACCATCCGTATTCCCGTGCACATGGTCGAGACCATCAACAAGCTCGTCCGCGTGCAGCGTCAGCTTCTCCAGGACCTGGGTCGCGACCCGACCCCCGAGGAGATCGGTGCCGAGATGGACATGAGTGCCGACCGCGTCCGCGAGATCCAGAAGATCTCGCAGGAGCCCGTGTCGCTCGAGACCCCCATCGGCGAGGAAGAGGATTCCCAACTGGGCGACTTTATCGAGGACTCCCAGGCCATCGTTCCGCCCGATGCCGCCAGCTTCTCCATGCTGCAGGAGCAGCTCACCCAGGTGCTCGATTCGCTTGCCGATCGTGAGCGCAAGGTTATCGAGCTGCGCTTTGGCCTTGTCGACGGACATCCCCGTACGCTCGAGGAAGTCGGCCGCGAGTTTGGCGTCACGCGCGAGCGCATCCGCCAGATCGAGTCCAAGACCCTGGCCAAGCTTCGCCACCCGAGCCGCTCGAGCAAGCTCAAGGACTATATCGAGAGCTAGTCAAGCAAGAAGCGCCCTCAAGCACATCCGCTTGAGGGCGCTTTCATGTAGTCGTTGGGTGTTCCTATAGTTTTGTCAACCGTCGGGGCTACTCCCGGTAGGGCA
>CAJLLB010000125.1 GCA_905207425.1 uncultured Collinsella sp. | reverse complement strand
CTGCCGCCGTACTCATCGGTGCGCTTGTTCACGTATTTCAGGGCGAACTGGTCGAGCAGATAGCCCTCATGGACGGCGTGCACCTCGACACCGTCGACACCTGCCTCCTTGAGCAGACGCGACGACTCGGCGAACGACTCGATGATCTGGTCGATCTCGGGCTTGGTGATCTCACGCGACGGCACCTTGTCCGACCAGCGGTTGGGCGAGGCGCTCGGCGCGGCGCAGATGCGCTCGAGGTCCATGACGGGCTTGGCAGCGGCGCGCAGGACCGGGTTCGTGTAGAGCGCCTCCATGAGCGGACTGATGGTGAACGATCGGCCGAAGCCTGCCGTGAGCTGCACGAACAGCTTGGCGCCGGTTGCATGGAACACAGGCATCCACACCGCTAGGTCGCGGTACATCTTCTTGTTCTTGTGTAACCATTGGCCGAACATCGGGTTGTACACCGGCTGGCATCCGGGCAGCACCAGGCCGGCATCGTGCTTGGCCACCTCGAGGAGGAACTCGGCTCCTGCACGGTCGAAATGGTTCTTTTCCATCCAACCGAACAGGTCGGTGCCACCCATCGACGTCATGACGATGCGGTTCTTGATAGCGAGAGAACCTATGGTCCAAGGCTCAAAGAGAGGCGCGAGGGTATCGTTCACGGGTGCTCCTTACAGCTTGTAGGTGATCCAGGCGCTTGCGTCGTCAAAGTTCTCGTTGGGGACCCAGTACATCACGCGGTCGGTGAGGTTGTACACGACGCTGTGAACGGTGATGGTGTTGGCGTCGTCGTTGTTCCAGCTACGACGACCCACGGCGGCGAGCACATCCATAGCCGCAGACTCGTCGGCCACGATGCCGTCGGTCGCGGACAGGCGCGTGTAGAGTTCGTTGTAGCGGTCGAGGCCTTTCTTGGCATCGTCGGAGGCGTAGTAGTTGGGCTCGAGCACGAAGTTCGTGACCCACTGGTAGTCCGCCGCAGCCTCGACCTCGCCGAACGCGGCATCGTCGTCGTTGTAGGTCACACGCAGCTCACGGGCGGAACCGTCGGTGTCGGTGTCGTCGTCTGCGGCAACCCACTCGAAGATGGCGCTGCGGCCGGATGCGTCGGCCACCATGTAGTGGTAGCTCGTGCCTGCCGAGTCATGCATGTCGTAAGACTGGGCGATCTCGACGGCCTCGTCCAGATCGTCGGCGTAATCGAGCACGAGACGAAGGAAGGTGGTGGTGGTCATGTCGGGTTTATCGGTATCTTGGTTCGTGGCCGTGACCTCGCCCTCGGGACCCTGGTAGGTCATGTAGACGCCACAGCTCACGCCGGCGTCGTTCATGCCGTCGAGCGGCGCGTAGACGGCAGCCAGGCAGGTGAGGCGGTCCTTGAGGCCGTCGACCTCGGACTCGGCGTCCATGCCCAGCAGGCCCAGGTCGACCGTGGAGACCGTGGCGTGGCGGTCGCCCGAGGCGGAAGTGTGCACGATGGCGGCGTGCGTGGTGTGCATATCGTAGTTGCGGGCGAACAGCGCGTCGCCGGCGGCCGTGGAGGCGGTGAACGACGAGCAGCCGATCTGGGGCGTGGGCATGGAGATGTCGACGACACCCTTCGTGATGTTGCCGATGACGAAGTCGATGAGCTCGGCGTCGCTCGAAACGCCGCCCTGCTCGACGAACTTGTCGATGTAGTAGTCGCCGGCCATGGTCATCTCGTAGACGTTAGCATCACCGTGGCTTGCGTTGCGCTCGCGGATCTTGTGGAAGCTGGCCACGGAGGCGATCTCGTCTTTCCAGGTGAAGCCGATGGTGCCCACGAGGGCCACAATGACAAGCACCAGGACGATGACGATTTTCTTTACGGTCTTCTTCATGTACACGTTCTCCTTTCATTCAGCACACTGTGTGCTGAGATGGGCAAAAGAAGCGGCGATACGTATGGGACCTACCGCCGAAAAGATGGTGGCAAACGGGTGCGCCGGGTGCAGCCCTTAAGCCCTCATGCCCGAAAGCATGAGGTCGAAGCCGTAGCGGAAGCGCGCCAGCGCCTCGTTCTCGGGAATGCCGCGGCCGAGCGCATCGGCGTTGAACCCGCGGATAAAGCACCAGATGGCATACGAGGACTGCGCCTCGTCTAGGTCGGCACGCACCACGCCGAGCTGTTTGCCCTGCGTGATAAGCGCACGAATCTCGCGATCCCACCAGGCGAAGTTTTCTTCCCCCGCCGAGTCGGCCTCGAACACGAACTGGTTGAAGTTCTGCTTGGCGACGTAGGACAGGTGCAGCGTGCGCGCAGCGATGTGATGCACGTGTTCGAAGAAGTCACCCTCGCCGTCATACGGTGCGCACAGGCTTTCGCGCATCTTGCCGGCGATGTCGCGATACACGATATCGAGCACCTCGTCGATATTGGCGAAGCGGTTGTAGAACACGCGGTTCGTGATGTGCAGGTCCTTGAGGACATCGCGCACGGTAAGACTCGCGTAGCCGCGCTCGCACGCGAGGCGTCGCACGCTCGCGACGATCTCATCCGACGTGCCGTCCACGATGCGTGTGGGTTTATTGGCGTCCATGACCCTCCTCACGAAGTCACCTATCAATCGTTCAGCACACAGTGTGCTGGGTCATAATGACTGGATAGCGCAACCGTGTCAACGCGCTTCGCATGATGCACAAAACCTGTTGCAATAACCGCCCGCGCAAAAGGGTCGACATGAACCTCATGGCCCGGCGGCCTCGCGTGCCGCTCACGAACCCCTACCTGATCTCGCTCAGCAAGCAGGAGCAGCTCTGCCCCCGCCGCGGCCACAAGACCCACTTCGCCCGGACGCTCAACCCGGACGCCGTCTACGAGGTCTGCGACGATTGCGGATATTTCTTTACGCTGGTCGCCCCCGAGTGGGCGTGGGTCAAGGATGCGCCTAAGCCCGTGGGCAAGCCTAAGTCCTCGCCCCGCTTCATCGCGATCGAGGGCGGGCTGGTCTAGGCTGAAGCCTGCTGCCGCGAATCTGCACTCTGCGCCTCTCTCCTTCCGGAGACGCAGGAGAATGCATGGCTTCCGTTCGATTTGACCGATGCAGCATTGGGTTATTTTTTCGAGACGAAAGAAACCGCCTGCCTCACGGAAATCCCGTTTCGGGCTTAAACCCAATTGCCCGGGTTCCCGATTGCGTACAGGGGAATGTTCCGCATCCAGCCCTGGTCACGGAATCCCGACATGCTGAACCTGCGGGGGCTCATGCCCTCGTAGCGCCCATTGAAGGCGCGCAGGCTCTTCGCGCGCAGGTTCTCCTCGGCCTTCACTTCGATGGGGTACACGCCGGACCCGGCCTGCACGAGGAAGTCAATCTCGCCGCTGGAGTTCTCGGCCGACCAGTAAAAGGGCACGAGGCCGCAGTCCGACACGAGCTGCTGGCAGACGTACTGCTCGGTGAGGGCCCCCTTGAGTTCCGTGAAAATGCTGCTGCCGTCTACCAACGCAGCCGGGCTCAGCCCGCTCATTGCCCCCAGAAGCCCTATGTCCAACATGAACACCTTGAAGGCGTTTTGGTCCCGGTAGGCCTTCAGCGGCATGCCTGGTTTGCTCACGCGCGGCACTTTGACGATGAGGCCGGCTTGCTCAAGCCATCGCAGGCTCTCCTCGAAATCCGCTGCTCGAGCGCCTTTGCGAACGTGGCCGAATACGAACTTCTTGTTCTCCTTTGAAAGGTGCTTGGGGATGGAGTCCCACGCGAGCATAGTCCGCGCCAGCAGGTTTGCGGGCACGTGCTTGGCGAAATCGCTCATGTAATCGACAAGGATCTGGTCCTGCACCTCTCGCGCGTCGCGCACGTCTGCCGTGTCGATGTAGGCGTTCACGGCTTCCGGCATCCCCCCTACGATGCAGTAGGTGCGCAGAAGCTCCTTGAGCTTGTCCGAGAAGGTGTTCATCATCGCAAGGTCGCCCTTTTCGATCAGCTCGGCGTAACGTCCGTTTCCCGTTGCGCCGAGGAATTCGGTGAAGCTCAGCGGGAAGAGGTTCACCGAATTGACCTTGCCGACGGGGAATCCGGTCCCATGCGTTGCGGAGATGCCCAGAAGGGAGCCGGCTGCGGCCACATGGTATTCTTGGGCGTCCTCGCAGAAGTACTTGAGCGACGTGATGGCAGCGGGACAGGACTGGATCTCGTCCAGGACAACGAGCGTTCTGCCCGGATCGATGTCCATGTCGAGGTGCAGCGAGAGCGAGGAGACGATTCTTCGGGGATCGAGGTCGGGTTCGAAGAACCGGCGAGCCCGCTCATCCTTGTCAAGGCTCACATAGGCGATGCTTTCGAAATGCAGCTTCCCGAACTCTTTGAGGATCCAGGTTTTGCCGACCTGGCGCGCGCCGTTGACGATGAGGGGCTTGCGGCGTTCGCTTCCCTTCCACTCGACCAGCTTATCCATCAGCTTTCTCTGCATGGGGAACCTCCATCAACAAATTACGCCCTTATTATCGTGCAAAAACACAATAATAAGGGCGTAATAATGATGACTGATGCAAAAATCAGGCGGAACTACTCCCACTCTTTCACGCTCGTTTGTTGCGGCGCCATTCCAATTGGGTCTAGTTTGGTTGTCGGTTTTGTCCACCTTGCCGCCGAATCCCTCCGTGTGTCCTCGCGTAGGCGTTTGGGACAAACCCTGGGACAAATCCGTGAACTATTTCGAAACCGCAAGCCCACAGTTTCATTTTTGTCCGGGGACAAAATCGGGTTGGTTTTGAGGCCCTAAAACGTCCGATATGAACACCAAAACAGCCGACTATCCTCTTCGACACCCGTTTGGCAAAGTGAATCGTAGCCAGCGGCTTTAACGTCTTGCATTTCCGCAGGTCATGAGGGATGCACAAGAGCGATGACTGAAAGAATCGTCGCGGGTGGCTTTGTTTTCGCCCTTATGAGCCGGCTCTAAGCGCCTTAGGAACCGAGCGGGAAATCCGAGCTAGAGAATCCCAATCGTCGCCTTATTTCAGGCTGATTGCAACCGGCTGTTCGCCTTCCCACGCCAATGGCGTGCAGACATCTTCGATATTCTCGCTCGTTATGGCAAAAATCGCGTCTCCAGGGCTTGCCTTTTTCGATTTGGCGTATTGCTCTTCAGATCATCGTGGTGTGCTCGTAGCCGCGCCCCACGAGGAGCCGCTCGGCAACGTCGAGAATCCTCTCGACCGTCTCCTCCGGGTACTTATTGCGTGTCACGGGCACCTCCGTCCTTGTTATCGCGATAAACATACCATGAGTGGCGTACGGGTCGAGAAGGGCTGGCACCAAAAGAGCCCAACGGCCGTTACGGCTTCGTTAGA
>CAJLLB010000124.1 GCA_905207425.1 uncultured Collinsella sp. | reverse complement strand
GGGTGGTTTAGGAAAATCATCAAGCTGCCGTCTGACATCATCAACGCGCCACGGAAGTTGCTCTCCGCCATAGAGCCTAGGATGATGCCAATCACGATGGCGGACATGGAGAACTCCATCTTGTTCAGAAAATAGCCCAGGAAGCCGAAGCCCACGCCGGCGCCACCGGCGTCGATCATGCCGGTCTCGGCGTTAACAGGCAGGCCCTGGATGGCGATCATACCGGCAACGAAGCCGGGGACGAGCGCCGGGCGCTTGCCGATGGATTCGGCGATGTAGGCGGAAAGCACCGGGACCATAAGGTTCATGGCGATGCCGCCGATGATCTTGAGCATCGCAGCAAAGCTGTTGTAGTCAGACGCCGTCGAATCGAAGGACGTAATGCCCCACAGGAACGAGACAGCGGTCAAAACACCACCAGCAACAACGAAGACCAGCATGTGGCTGACGCCGTTCATGAGGTGCTTGTAGATGATGTGGCCGATGGACTCCTTCTCCTCGACCTCATCCTCGATATCGGCAGCGGCTGCAACCGTGTCGTCGCCCTTGGCGGCGAGCGCGCGGTCGATCAGCTTACCAGCAGCCTCGACAGACAGGGCCTTGGAAACACCAACGGAAACCATGGGCTTACCGGCGAAACGCTCAGCCTGGACATCCTTATCGGCTGCGACGACGACAGCCTTGGCACCGGCGATCTCGCTCTTGGTGAGCTCGTTCTCGACGCCGACTTGGCCATGAGTCTCGACCTTAATGGTCAGACCTCGCTCGGCAGCAGCCTTCTCCAGCGCCTCCTTCGCCATGAAGGTGTGCGCAATGCCGGTCGGGCAACCGGTCGCGGCGATGATGTCAAACTTAGCCATGTGTCCCTCCTTCTTGAGTACAGCGCCCGCGGGCGCTCCCCTACACGCGCTTCGATGCGCGTTTTTCCACACTTGAAAGATACCAACCTACCGTCCGCGTGAGAAGAGACAAGGCGCAATTCTCCGGTGAAAGGTTCTTTCATAACCGTAAACGGCAAGTGAAAGTTTACCATCAACACTTGAAACGGCAAGGTGTATCTTGTAATTGAAAATGCCCGTATACTATGGCATTGCAAATCAAGCTAGATTTTCATGCCAACCAGGAGCCATCCATGACCGATAGTAGCAAGAGCGCACTTTCCCTCATTAGTACCCATCAGGGATACAGCGAGTCCGAGCAGCGCATTGTCGACTATATATTGGAGCACCAGTCCGAAGCGCCACGCCTCACGGCCGCTCAGCTCTCGCGCGCTGCCGCCACGTCCGAGGCGACCGTTTCGCGCTTCTGCCGAAAGCTGGGCTTTGGCAGCTTCCGCAGCTTTCAGTTTTCGTTGGCGAGGGATTTGGAAAGCCAGCGCAACGAGGGCCTGACCGACGAGGTCTCGCTCGATAATATGGAGCAGAGCCTAAAAAATATCCTCGCCGCCAAGGTGAGTGAGCTTAATGCGACCATCGACGGCATAGATCACGACACGTTGGCCGCAGTTGTACACGCGCTTAAGAATGCCGGCGTTATTGAGTTCGCCGCCGTGGGCAATACGAACGCGGTCGCGCTCGATGCGACGTTTAAATTTTCGCAGCTGGGCCTGCGCTGCATGGCGAGCACCATTAGCGAGACATCAATCGGCTTTGCGCTCACGTTGCGCCCGGGTGACGTTATCGTGCTAATCTCAAACTCTGGCAAATCGCGCCGACTGAATCGCATGGCAAAAGCGGCTCGCGACTGCGGCGCAACCGTAGTCGTCATCAGCAGCGACAGCAAATCCCCACTCGCGCGGCTGGCAGACTACACTTTTAATACCGTCAACCACGAAGCGCTACTGACGACGGGCGACTTTGCGTTCTCCAAGATCAGCGCCACGATGATCATCGAAGTCATCTACAACTTCCTGCTGCCCGAGATTGAAGACGCTCGCGAACATATCAGCTACTACGAGGAGCTCATCCAGCCGGATAAAGTCGTTGAGTAAAACGCGTAGTGGGACAAAAATTTCAGTCGATTTTGTCCCACCAACACCGCTGATACGACCTAACCTCGAGCTTCTTCGAGCATCTGCTTTGCGTGGGCCAAGCTTGCCTCGGACTGATCGCCGCTCAGCATGCGGGCGATCTCGGCGGTACGCGTTTCGCCGGTTACCTCGTCCAAATGCGTCTGGGGAACATCGCCCGGTTCCTTGCTGACGACATAATGCTTGTCAGCCATGACGGCGACCTGCGCCAAGTGGGTTACGACAATCACCTGATGCGTAGCGGCGAGATCTGCCAGCACGCCCGCGAGCGCACGCGCCGTGGAGCCACCGACACCAGCATCGACCTCGTCAAACACCAGCGTATCAACACCGTCCACGTTACCGAGGACGACCTTGCTTGCCAGCATGACGCGGCTGAGCTCGCCGCCCGACGCAATGCGGCGCAGGGGACGTGGCGTCAAGCCGGCGCCGCTGCGGTATAGCAGCTCGTAGCTCGAAGGACCAACGGGCGTCCACTCAGCACGGGGAAGATCGCGCGACTCCCAGACGAGCTCGGCACTACCCATCTCCAAGCGAGCCATCTGGCGGCCGACCTCGTGACAGAAGCGCGGGGCCGCCGTATTGCGAGCGCGCTTAAGTGCCCTGGCAGCAGCGAACAGCTCGCGCTCGGCGCTCCCGAGTGCCTCACGCGCCTTTTTGATCTGTTCATCGCCATCATCGACCAGGGACAGCAGCTCTTGCGAGCGATCGCGCATGGCAAAGACATCGTCCATGGTGGGCCCCCACTGACGCAGCAGGCCTTTAAGATCGGAATAGCGCTCGCGCATACGAGACAGCTCGCGCGGATCGAAGGCGACTCCATCGCGATAGGCGCGCAGTTCGTTGGCACAATCCTCAAGCGAGATGCAGGCATCCGAAAGGGCATCAGCGATGTCGCCCAGCTTGCGGTCGACGGTCGCCATACGGGAAAGCTCCGCCACGGCACTGTTCAAGGCATCGAGCGCTCCCCCTTCGGCGGCAAGCGATCCATGGGCATCGTTAGCCGTGGCAACCAATACCTCGGCATGTTCGGAGCGCGGCAGCAGTTCCTCGAGTTCCTCATACTCGCCCGGTTTGGGGTCGACCTCGCCGATGCGCTCGAGCGCAAAGCGCGCTTCCTCGACGCGGCTCCCCTGCGCACGCGAGGTCTCTTCGACACGTCGAACCTCCTTAGCGGCAGCGCGCGAAGCCTTAAAGCAGGCGCGGTAGTGCTCGAGCGCCTCGAGTGCAGGGCGCCCTGCCCAGGCATCGACCATCGCAACATGATGCGCCGGATCGAGCAAGCGCTGGTGCTCGTGTTGGCCGCACAGATCCATCATCAAGCCAACGCGCTCCGAAAGCTCGCGCACGCTGGCGATGCGGCCGTCAATCTTCACGCGGCTGCGGCCCTCGGCAGAAAGACTGCGCTGCACGGTGAAGCCCTCCGTGTCGTGCGGGCCGTCAAACAGGCGCGCCTCGACGCTCGCCAGCGCCTCGCCCTCGCGCACCGTCGACGAATCCGCGCGCTCGCCCAAAATAAGTTTGAGGGCCGAGAGCAGCGCGGTCTTGCCAGCACCGGTCTCGCCGGTCAGGACAGTCAGGCCGGCACTCGGCACCAACGTCGCCTCGCGAATGAGTGCAATGTTAGAAACCTGCAGCTCATCGATCATGACGCACTCCGTAGAACACACGGCTCACCGAGTTATAGAAGCTCTCGGGGCCGTAATCCAGCAGCAGCACATCGCCGGGACCGCGACGCACCGCCACGCTCTCAACGGTGCCATCACAGGTAATAAACTGCCCATCGATAGCGATCGCCGGAACGCTCGGACGGTCATCAGACATAAAGATTTCGACGACATCACTCGGCGAAGTCAAGAAGGCACGGGCCTGAATGGTGTGCGGCGCAATGGGCACGCATACCATGCCCGTATAGTCAGGGCTCACGATGGGGCCACCGGCGCTGAGCGCGTAACCCGTAGAACCAGTCGCCGTCGAAACGACGACACCGTCACCGCGTAGGCGGTCGATATGGTGACCGGACACCGTGATGTCAAACTCGACCATATCGGACAGGGGGCCGCGCGTAAGCGCCATGTCGTTGAGGGCGAAGGTGCGCACGACATCCTTCGTACCGTCTTCGCGCACGGACACGATATCCGCGGCGATGGTGGCGCGACGGCTCACGTGCAGCTCGCCGGACAGGGCGTCACTCACGACCTGCAGAATGTCGCGCTCGTCGGGGCTCGCAGCAGTTAAAAAGCCCAGGTGACCATAGGAAAGACCGAGGATAGGAATCTCGCGATGGTTGAGGATGCGGGCAGCGCGCAGCAACGTACCGTCGCCGCCGAGCGTAATGACCAGATCGGAGCCGTCAATATCAGGCGTGCTTTGAATCTTCGATCGCTGGTCGGCAGCCCATGCGACTTCATAGCCCTGGCGCGTCAGCCAAAGCTCGAGCATCAGGCCGCTCTCGACCGCCTCTTGCTTGTAGTAATTGGGAACCAGAAAGACCTTCATAGCGTTGCAGCTTTCTCGCTCAAAACCGATACCTGGGATTGCAGCTCATCGTCGGCGCGCTCGCCGGGGGCAAACCTCGTGCCGTACAGGAAAAACTCAACGTTTCCCTTGGCACCATGAATGGGCGACACGCAGACATCGACCGGGAACAGGCCCTTGGCAGCAAAGAGTTCAACCGCCGCCACGAGTGTATCGTGGCGCACGGCGGGATCGGTCACAATGCCGCCCTCACCCACCAGCGCCGCCGGAGCCTCAAACTGCGGCTTTACGAGCGTGCAAAACGAACCCGAAGGCTTCAGGCACGCCAGCACGGCGTCGATGATATTCGCGATACTCGTAAACGATACATCGCACACGGCCAGATCGATAGCACCGCCGTAGCCGAGCTCGGGCAACTGCGTCACATTCGTGCGCTCGTGGAGCGTCACACGATCGTCTTGGCGCAGCGACCAATCGAACTGGGCGCGACCCACGTCCACCGAGACAACGGTCGCAGCTCCGCGCTTGAGCAGGCAATCGGTAAAGCCGCCGGTGGACGCGCCGCAGTAGTTATCGGTTATCTGCACGCCCCGCACGCCGGCAGGCAGCGGATCAAGCAGGACGCAGACACCCGCCGCATCCAGCATATTGTCGGTGATATACAGATTCCGCGCCGCGCGCACCTCCACCTGATCGCACCCGACCACAAGGAACACATTGCGCCGGATCGTCAGTTGCTCCGGTACGCCGTTGTCGTCCTCGCTCGTGACCAGCACGCACTTGCCTGCCATGCCGCCGAAGTGACAATCCTCCAGCACATTGCCGACCGCATCCAGTCCCGGCATCTTGCTGAACACCACCATATACTGCGTGTCGGACACATACCCGACACCGCAGTTCCGGA
>CAJLLB010000123.1 GCA_905207425.1 uncultured Collinsella sp. | reverse complement strand
GCGCGTGGCAGCCGGCCAGTCCCTGCCCTTTGAGCAGGAGGACGTACCGGTCCGTAACCACGCCATGGAGTGCCGCATCAATGCCGAAACGCCGGACTTTCTGCCGTCATGCGGAACGGTCACCGCGTTGCGTGTGCCGGGTGGTCCGCGCGTGCGCTGGGATTCGGCCATGTTTACCGGTGCGAACGTTCCGCCGTACTACGACTCCATGCTCGGCAAGCTTATCGTGTGTGCGCCCACGCGCGACGGCGCCATTCGCAAGATGCGCTCGGCTTTGGGCGAGCTCGTGATTGAGGGCGTGAGCGAAAACAGCGAGCTTCAGCTCGACGTGCTTGCAAACGATGAGTTCTTGTCGGGCATGTACCACACCGATCTGATGGGGCATCTCTATGCTGATGAATAGAAAAGCGAAGACGGTCAACGTCCTCGAGGGACCGATGACCGAGTCGTGCGCCGAGTTTCCCGCGCGCCACGTGTTTATCAAGTGCCCGGAGTGCCGCCGCGTGATCGATGAGGCGCGCCTGCACGACAACCTCGAGGTCTGCCCTCGTTGCGGCAAACACTTTCGCGTGAGCGGGCGCGACCGCATGCGCATGACGATTGACGAGGGCACGTTTGAGGAATGGGATGCCAGTCTGGCGCCGGAGGACTTCCTTTCGTTTCCCGGCTATGCCGACAAGCTCAAGAGCGTGAGCGAACGTTCGGGCGAGCGCGATGCCGTTGTGTGCGGCAAGGGCAAAATCTGCGGTTGCGATACGGCGCTCTTCTTTATGGACGCCAACTTTATGATGGGCTCGATGGGTTCCGTGGTGGGCGAGAAGATCTGTCGCACATTTGAGCGAGCGACCGAGCTTGGATTGCCAGTTGTCGGCTTTACCGTTTCGGGCGGTGCGCGCATGCAAGAGGGCGTGACCTCGCTCATGCAGATGGCCAAGATTTCTGCGGCGGTTAGGCGCCATAGCGAGGCGGGCGGCCTGTATATCACGGTGCTCACTGACCCCACGACCGGAGGCGTAACCGCGAGCTTTGCCATGGAGGGCGATATTATCCTGGCCGAGCCCGATGCCCTGACGGCGTTTGCCGGTCCGCGCGTGATCGAGCAGAACATGCACAAGCGCCTGCCCAAAGGATTCCAGCGCTCCGAGTTTTTGCTGGAGCATGGCTTTTGCGATGCCGTTGTTCCGCGTGGCGAGATTGCGCTCACGGTAGGCGAGCTGCTGGCACTGCACGAAGGGCACGCACCCGGCCTGGGGGCACCGCATGAAATCGTGCATACGGGTCGCCGCGGCAAAAAGCTGGGACACTTGTTCAGGCGCTCGACGGCACCAAAAACCGCGCTCGAGATTGTCAAGCAGACCCGCTCGGCAGATCGAGCCACGGCGGGTGAGATGATCTCGCTGGGCCTCGACGGATTTGTGGAGTTGCACGGCGACCGTTACTTTGGCGACGACGCCGCTGTGGTGGCTGGCATTGGCTGGAAAGACGGACGCCCCGTAACGGTCATCGCCATCGAGCGCGGCACCACGACCAAAGAGCGTATGCGCCGCAACTTTGGCATGGCGCATCCCGAGGGCTATCGCAAAGCGCGTCGCCTTATGCGCCAGGCCGAAAAGTTTGGTCGACCGGTTCTGTGCCTGGTCGATACTTCGGGTGCGTTTTGCGGCATCGGTGCCGAGGAGCGCGGCCAGGGCGAGGCGATTGCCCAGAATCTCATGGAGATGAGCGGCCTTAAGACACCGATTGTTTCCGTTGTTACGGGCGAGGGCGGATCCGGTGGCGCACTGGCGCTGTCCGTGGCTGATCGCATTTTTATGCTTTCGAGCTCGGCCTATTCGGTCGTGAGCCCCGAGGCCTGTGCGTCGATCCTGTGGAAGGATACCGAGCGCGCGAATGAGGCCGCCGAGGCGCTTAAGCTCACGGCCCCCGATCTGTTGGCGCTCGGCATCATCGACGGCATTGTTGACGATAGGGGCCTGTCGCATGAGGAGATCGCCGGTGCCGTCATGTCCTCGGCATTTGATGCCTTCGATACGCTTGGGCAGCTCGACGACGCGACCCTCACAAACCTCCGCTACGAAAAGTACCGCGCAATCGGTCAGTACCGCACGATGTGACAAAGGGACAGCCCGCATGTCATATTGGGAAAGGCGTTCCATGCTACAAGTTTCTAACACCTCGTTTACAACGTCGGTTTCATCAAACGCCATGGCCGTGGTGGACTATCTGTCCAAAAGCATGATGTCGGCGCTGCCGTTTATTGTCTGCGCGGCGTTGTTCCGCACCGTCGCTGTCATTATGGGCGAAGGCATGCTGGGCCTGTGGTCTGCCGATTCCGATATCTATCGCCTGTTCTACAGTTGGCTCTATAACGCCGGCTACTACTTTTTGCCCATTTATCTTGGTTGGGCGGCCGCCCGCCAGCTCGGTTGCTCGGAGCAGCTGGGCATGATGCTGGGCGGCGTATTGATTGCGCCCGATCTGCTCAAGCTCGTCGATGCCGCATCGACGACGGGGGCATCGATGACTTCCGTGTATGGTCTGCTTCCCGCGCCGGTCAACGATTACACGACGACTGTTATTCCGGTTCTCATCTCGGTGCCCGTGCTATGGCGAGTGGAGTGTTTCTTTAAGCGCGTTATCCCTAAGGCCGTGGCGTTTTCGTTTGTTCCGTTTACAACCATGCTTGTCATGGTTCCGGTTTCGCTGTGTATCACGGCGCCGGCGGGCAGCTATCTGGGCATGCTGTTGGGCCAGCTTATGTTTATGCTTGGCAATTCCGGTGGCATCGTGTCGCTGCTCACGCTCATGGGGCTTGCCGCGGGTTGGGAGTTTCTTAAGATTGCAGGCGTCAGCAACGTTGTCCTATCGCTTGCCTATGCTCAGTTTATGAGTGTGGGAACGGATTCGTGCATCCTGATCGCCGCGACGATGGCGACGTTCGCCGTTTGGGGCATGCCCTTTGGCGCGTCGCTCCGCGTTGCGGATAAGGACGAGAAGGCACTCATGCTGGGCTATTCAATCTCGGGTATTCTTGGCGGCGTAAGCGAGCCGGCGCTGTACGGTTGCGGCTTTAAATATGGCAGGTGCCTGACGTGCATGGCCATTGGCGGCGCCGTCGGAGGCCTTGTTGCGGCCGTGGGCCACGTTACGGCCTATACCATCGGCATGACGAATGTCCTTATGGTCATTGGCTTTGCCACGGGCGGCATCTCGAACCTGCTGTGGTGCTGCGTTGCCGGCGGTGTGGCATTTGCGGTGTCTGCGGCGCTGAGCTACTGCTTTGGCGTGGTGCCGGCGCAGGGACAGACGACGGGGGACGGAGCCGATTCACCCGAAACCTCGAAGAGCGTGGCCGAAGCAAGCGCGTAAACCTGTGCGACACAAGGACGATTCCTTTGCCATATTCCAAGGCCGTGGCCCGTGTGGGTTGCGGCCTTTTTTGTATCTGGGGGACAAAGTGGCTACACTACAATCCGTTTGAGCAATAGATATATAGGTAGTACCGTGGGGGCGGATGTAGATGGTCGAGTGGATTGTTAAGCGTGCGCAGGGCGACCGTGCGCGTGTGGGCACGTTAGCTGGCGTGGTGTGTATTCTCGCCAATGTGGCACTATGCGCTGCGAAGGGCGTAATTGGCGTGCTGTCGGGATCGGTTTCGATTGTGGCGGATGCCATGAACAACCTGTCCGATGCCAGCTCGAATATCGTGAGCGTGCTGGGCTTTAAGCTGGCGAGCAAGCCCGCCGACCCCGAGCATCCATACGGCCATGGTCGCTACGAGTACCTCTCGGGTCTTGTCGTGGCGGCGCTCGTGCTTCTCATTGGCCTTGAACTGGTGAAGTCCTCGTTTGAGCGTATCATCCACCCCGAACCTGTCGAGTTCTCGCTTGCCCTGGTGGCAGTCCTGGCGCTTTCGATGGTTGTTAAGCTGTGGATGACGGCGCTCAACCAAAAGCTCGGCGACCGTATCGAGTCCGAGACACTGCATGCGACTGCCCAGGATTCCAAGAACGATGTTCTTGCCACAGGCGCCGTGCTGGCATGTGCAATTGTTTCGCAGGTGACGCACATCAATCTTGACGCATGGGTTGGCCTTGCCGTTGGCGCCTATATTGGCTGGAGCGGCTTTGAACTTATTCAAGATACGGTGAGCCCGCTTTTGGGTCAGTCGCCCGATCCTAAGCTGGTCAAGCACATTCGAGACAAGATCATGAGCTATCCCGGCGTTTTGGGCGTTCACGATTTGATGGTTCACGACTACGGCCCGGGCAGGAAGTTCGCAAGCGCGCATGCCGAGATGGCGGCCGAGGTCAGTCCGCTGGAAAGTCACGACACGCTCGATAACATTGAGCAGTCGTTTAGGGACGAGGACGGCATGATCGTCACGCTCCATTACGATCCCATCGTGACCGACGATCCAAAGGTGGCGAGCATGCGCCTGCGTATCAACGCAATGGCTCAGGAGATCGATAACCGCCTCTCGATTCACGACCTTCGCTGCGTGCCGGGTCCCACGCACACCAACGTGATCTTTGACTGCGTGCGTCCCTCGGATCTGCAGATGAGTGCCGAAGACGTAAAGCACGCGCTGGCACAACGGGTCGAATCGGAATATCCCAAGTCGATTGCCAAGATTACGATCGACGAAGACTACGTAGGACATACCCACGAGTAGGGCTGTGCCGGCAAAGCAGGTTATGCAGAAGGGGAGAGCATGAAGAAACTGTATCTACTCCGCCACGGTCAGACGGAGTTCAACGTCAAAAAGCTGGTCCAGGGCCGCTGCGATTCACCGCTGACCGACCTAGGCCGCAAACAAGCGGGAATGGCAGCCGCATGGCTCAAGGCCCACGGCGTCGTCCCCGACAAAGTTGTCTCATCACCCTTAGGCCGAGCTATGGACACGGCAAGTCTCGTCGCATGCGAGCTCCTCGGCCCGGACGCAGCAGTCGAGCCCTGTGAAGGCATTATCGAGCGCAGCTACGGCACCTTCGAAGAAGGCCCCCACGACGCCCTGCCCACCGACGTTTGGGATCCGGGCGAGGACCTGGTCCCCTTCGGAGGAGAAGGAAGCCGCGCGCTGCAAGAGCGCATGGTAGACACCCTCACCAATCTCATGGGCGCCGAGGGCATAGAAACCCTCCTAGCAGTAAGCCACGGCAGCGCCAGCCGCCAATTCATTAGAGCCGCCGCCCCAGAGGGCTTCGAGCTCCCAACAAAACTCCCCAACTGCGCCATCATGATCTTCGATTTCGATGAGGCAAAGTCACAAGCAGAAGGCGAACCTCATCAATGTAAGTTCACCCTCCAGCAAATAGTGGACCCCCAACAAAGTAATTAGCTGAGCGAGCAGAGTTAAGCAGACATCAACGTATCGTCTCCCGAGCTTGGCAGAGGGGCGGCGAAATATATTAA
>CAJLLB010000122.1 GCA_905207425.1 uncultured Collinsella sp. | reverse complement strand
CGCGGATGGAGTTCCGCGGCGCCCAAGCCACACGCTAACAGCTTTAAGGAGTCAAAGCTGGTTTAGCCAAAGAAGCGCTTGATCTCAATCTCGGCGTTCTCCAGGCAGTCGGAGCCGTGGATCACGTTGGCGTTGACATCGACGGCAAAGTCGCCGCGGATGGTACCAGGAGCAGCCTCAAGCGGGTTGGTAGCGCCCATGAGGGTGCGCATCTTAGCAACAGCGGAGAGACCGGAAACGACCATCTTGACGACCGGACCGCTCGTCATAAAGTCGCAGAGACCGCCAAAGAAGGGCTTGTCGGCCAGATGGGCGTAGTGCTCCTCGACGGTAGCGCGCTCGAGCGTGGTCATCTCCATGCGCTCGATGACAAGGCCGCTGCGCTCAATGCGAGCAACGATCTCGCCGATCTTGCGGTCGCGCACGGCGTCGGGCTTAATCATGATGAAGGTCTTCTCGATAGCCATAAAAGTAGCCTTTCAAGTAGGTTCGCGCGTGCCCAAGTCCCATTCCGGCACCCGCCTGGACTGCATCGTAACAGAGTTTTAGCTGCAGTTAAACAAAAAGCTGTTTATTGAAACGTTGCAATTTATTAAAGCGCTCCATATGTGTCACTTCTGTTTCGAAGCCCGATTAGAGTACCATCCGACCGCCCATCAACCGCGCCGAACAGAGCAGGCGGTCGGTTGCCGCCCGCGAACGTATCCCCTTCACAACCTGCCCAAAGGTCCTACAGAAGTTCTCGACAAGCCCCTCCCCCATAGCAACAAAATACGGGCTCCCACATCAGCAGGCGCCCGTAAAGCGAAAACGATTTATCAATACATGGCCAAAACGGCTTCAGCCAAACCTCTACTTTGCCCCGTGACCCATCTCGACGACCTTGGTCAGCGATCCAAACACGACCTCGTCAGCCACGAGCTGTGCCTCGGCACGCTGCAACTGCACGGCAACGGCGGCAGGAGCGGTGCCGCCCTCGGTCGTGCGCGCGGCGACAATCGACGGGATATCGAGCGCCTCGGTAATGTCGCGCTCAAAGAGCGGGCTTGCCTCCTGGAACACCTCAAACGGCAGGTCCTCAAGATTGCAGCCGCGCTTCTCGCACATCAGGACCAGATGGCCCACCACGGCATGTGCCTCGCGGAACGGCAGGCCACGCTTGGCCAGGTAATCGGCAACATCGGTGGCGGCAAGGTGCCCCACGCCGCACTCGCGCGCCATGGCATCCTCGTTGACGGTCCAAGTCGAAATCATTCCGGCCATAACGGACAGGCACTGCATGAGCGTATGGGCGGTATCGAGCGCGCCCTCCTTGTCCTCCTGCAAGTCCTTGTTATAAGCAAGCGGCAGGCCCTTCATGGTTACCAGCAGCTGCACCAGGTTGCCGTACACGCGACCGCTCTTGCCGCGGATAAGCTCGGCAAAGTCGGGGTTCTTCTTCTGCGGCATGATGGACGAGCCAGTGGAGTACGAGTCGGAAAGCGTGATAAAGCCAAATTCGGAGCTCGACCACAGTACGATCTCCTCGGAAAGACGCGACAGGTGCATCGCCATGACGGATCCGGCGTAATGCAGATCGAGCAGAAAATCACGGTCGGAAACGGCATCGAGCGAGTTGGGGATCACGCCCGCAAAGCCAAGTTCGGCAGCCGTCATCTGGCGATCGAGCGGATAGCTCGTACCGGCAAGCGCAGCGGCACCCAGCGGGCAGTTGTCGGCAGCATCAAAGGCGGCCTTCAAACGCGTAAAGTCGCGCGCGAACATCCAGGAATACGCCAGCAGGTGATGCGACAGCAGCACGGGCTGAGCATGTTGCATGTGCGTGTAGCCCGGCAGAATCACCTTGTCGTACTTCTTGGCCGCATCCACCAGCACATGGCGCAGCTCAAGATTGGCCTCCATGAGCTCCTTGGCCAGCGCCTTGACGCCCAGGCGCGTATCGGTCGCCACCTGGTCGTTGCGCGAACGCCCAGTATGCAAGCGCTTGCCAGCCTCGCCGATGCGACGCGTCAGCTCGCTCTCGATGGACATATGAATGTCCTCATCGTTGATGTCGAAGGTAAAGTTGCCGGCATCGATATCCTGTTCGATTCCGGTCAGGCCCTTGGCAATCGCCTGCTCGTCCTCGGCACTGATGATGCCCTGGGCGGCCAACATCTTGGCATGCGCCTTAGAGCCGGCGATATCCTGCTTATAGAGATGTTTGTCGACCGGCAGCGACGCGCCAAACTCCTGCGTGACCTCGGCCACGCCCGCCTCAAAACGACCGCCCCAAAGAGCCATGGAACCGTCTCCTTTCTCCAAATACCAAAACAAGCGTCCAAAGCAATGTGCCCTGTCGCTAAAGCGATTTATCAACCGCTAGTTTTACACACTCCCTGCCGCGCGCGGGGCCATGTGGCTAATTTGCAAAGAAGTGACGCACCATGCACTTGGCGCCCAACGTCTCCCTCCGGATGTTGCCCTGCGAACCATCGATCCAGGCCTTCAGGCTCATAGGAACGTCCTCGACCCTTACAGCATCGAACTCGGGCGCGAGGGCAAGCAAAGCATGCGCGATAGCATTGAACATAATGGATACTCCTCATATATATAGGCACAGAGCCGCCAAATTGATAGAAGGAGCCCCGCCGGACAACCCCGGCGGGGCTCGGACTCAGCCGCAGACGCGGCATCATATATGCGGGCGGAACGTAGGGGCCACCGATGTTAAGAAGTGTCAGCAAGCATAACGAAAGGTAGGGACCCCGTGCGCCCGTTATGTATCACGCGGATGGGCCGCGCGGATACCAAGGGAAGGAGGCGCTAGGCCTGGGCAGCAGCAGAGCTGGGGCCCAGGACCTTTGCCCACGTCTTGAGCGACAGCGTATCGATCTCGATAAAGCCGGCGCTGGCCTTCTCGTCAAACGTGGTGTCGCGGTCGTAGGTAGCCAGGCCGTAGTCGTAGAGGCTGAAGGGACTCTTGCGGCCGACGACATGGCAGTTGCCCTTAAAGAACTTCAGACGGACAGTGCCGGTCACGAACTTCTGGGTATCGGCCATAAAGGCGTCGAGCGCGTTCTTGAGCGGGCTGTACCACTGGCCGTTGTACACGGCGGTGGCCCAATCCTGCTCGAGCTTGATCTTGGTCTTGAGCAGGTCGCCCTCGACGCAGATGTCCTCGAGCGCCTTGTGGGCGGTGATGAGCGTCAGGGCGCCGGGAACCTCATAGCACTCGCGGCTCTTGAGGCCCACCAGACGATCCTCGACCAGGTCAAGACGGCCAAAGCCGTTGTCGCCCGAAATCTTGTTGAGGGCGATGACGATCTCGGAGAGCTTCATCTTCTTGCCGTCGACGGCGACAGGCTTGCCGGCCTCAAACTCGATCTCGGTATAGGTCGGGGTGTCAGGCGTGTCCTCGGGGTTCTTGGTCATAACCCAAGCGTCATCGAGCGGCTCATTCCAAGGGTCCTCCAGGTGACCGCACTCGATGGCGCGACCCCACAGGTTGTCGTCGATGGAGTAGGGGTTGTCGTTGGCACCCTCGGGAACCGGCACGTTGTGGGCGTGGGCATAGGCGACCTCGTCGGGACGGCACTTCAGGTCCCACTCGCGAACCGGGGCGATAACCTTGAGCTCGGGGTCGAGGGCCTTGACGGCGGCCTCAAAACGGACCTGATCGTTACCTTTGCCAGTGCAGCCGTGGGCGACGTAGGTCGCGCCAAACTCGTGGGCGACCTCAACAAGCTTCTTGGCAAGCAGCGGGCGAGACAGGGCGGAGAGCAGCGGATACTTATTCTCGTACATGGAGTTTGCGGCGATGGCTTTGGTCAGGAACTCATCGGAGAACTCGTCGCGCAGGTCGAGCACCTGGCAATCGAGAACGCCCAGGTCGAGCGCCTTCTGCTTCTTGGCATCCAGTCCGGTCTCTTCCTGGCCCACGTTGCCGCAGACGCAAACGACATCGAGATTCTTCTCGTCCTGGAGCCACTTGACACATACGGATGTATCAAGACCACCGGAATATGCGAGAACGACTTTTTCCTTGCTCATGGCTGTTTCCTTTCGCCCTTGGTAGCTAGTTAGAACATCGGTCAGTTGCAAGTCATTTCAAGGTCATATACCGTGCAATATCAGGTTAAATAGCAAAAATCAGCACATACATGCCCTAGAAACATGCAGCAATGTCGTGCTAAAACCCAACGACCTCAAAATGACTCTGTTGAGGCAATTCGCCCCATGCGGACAGAGACGATTGTTATCGTCGTCGGGAAATTGCGCGCTGGCGTCGGATGGCATTGTCTGCAGTGGTGATGATCTTTACGAACTGCATCTGCCTCTCCTCTCACGTATCGCCGGGCGCAATTCAAATATCGCAAACGGTACCTTTTCCTCGGTAAACGGCTCTTTTGCCGTCTCCGTTTTCGATGTTCGCTATATTACGATAAAGTGCACGCTGCACAAGCGACAAATTCAAATTTCTGAAAAGTTTTTTCATTAGTTTGTGAATTGCAGTGCAAATACGCACCATTCCTGCGAAAATACGCTCGACTACTAGTTGATGGTTATAACGTCTGAAACGATCTCGAAACGAAAGGCGCTTTTTTATGCAAACTTACGAATCGGACGCCAACATCGGCAACATTAAGATTCTCGCCGTCGATATGGACAAGACGCTGCTGACCGACGAGCGTGTGCTGCCCCAGGGTCTTGATGAGCGCCTGGACAAGCTCGCCGACGCCGGCATCGTATTCTGCCCCGCCAGCGGACGTCCCGCCCCCAAGCTCGAGGAGATGTTCGAGGGCATCAAGAACCGCCTCGCCTTTTGTCCCGACAACGGAGCGTGCGTGATCTATCGCGGCAGCTATATCTATAAGAGCAATATTGACGTGGAGCTGTATCAGCAGGTCTTGAACCGTGCCTCGGAGGATCCTCGCGCTGTCCCCGTCCTGTGCTGCTTCGACGAGTTCTACGTGCTTGCCCGCGACCATCAATACCACGACGAGATCAGCGTCTACTACAACACAATCAACTACGTCGACAGCTTTGAGGGCATTGATTTCGAGTCCAACAAGATTTCGGTCTTCTTCCCCGGCTACGACGCCGAGCCCGCTTTCCGCGAGACCTATAGCCCCGAGTTCTCGGACAAGCTCTACGTCACCAACGCCGGGCGCGAGTGGATCGACTTTATGAACCTGGGCGTCGACAAGGGCGCCGGCGTCGCGCACCTGTGCGAGCACCTGGGCATCGATATTGCCGATGCTGCCGCCGTGGGTGATACCTACAACGACATCCCCATGCTGGAGCGCGTCGGTCACAGCTTTATCGTGGACAACGCCGAGGAGCATATGAACGCGCACGCCAAGTGGCGCATTCCGAGCAACAACGACGGAGGCGTACTGACGCTCATCGACGCCATCCTGGCGGCACAGTTGAGCGACGGAGGCTGGAATGTCAATGGAAACGGAGCAGATCCAGATATGACGGCTATGGCGA
>CAJLLB010000121.1 GCA_905207425.1 uncultured Collinsella sp. | reverse complement strand
AATAAGAAAGTTTGCTCCTTCCCGATCTTGTTTGCGCTGCTTGCCCTCCTGATCGGCACCTGCGCGGTTGTGTTCCCCGCTTCCGCGCAGGCCGCGCCGACCTCGACCGGTTCCATCACGGTGAGCGGCACCGTGGCGAGCAGCTACGATGCCTACCAGATCTTTAGCGCCAACGTCGTCGACGGCGACAGCGACGCTAAGATCGCCACCGACCTCGCCTGGGTAAGCGACGCCGTGCGCGACGCCGCGCTGCCTGTGCTGCACAGCGCCGGCATGCCCAATTCCCAGACCACCGCGCAGGAAGCTGCCGAGTGGCTCAACACCGATTCCCACCTTACGAGCGCGCTGAGCGCACAGCTCGCTCGTTCCCTCCAGAGCTCTGGTGCCGAGTCTGTGGCCCTTAACGCGGGCACGGCGGCCGAGCTGTCCTGCGGCTACTGGCTCATCGTCGCCAAAGACGACGCCATCGCCCAAGGCGAGGCCGGCACCGCGCCGATCATGGCCCTGGTCGGCGGCAGCGCCGTTACCGTCAAGCCCAAGGCGGCGACCCCCAAGGTCGCCAAGCACGTGCTGGAGGACAGCACCGCCGCCTGGCAGAAGGCCGCCGACGCTACGGTCGCCGACGACCTGTACTGGCGCCTCTCGGCCACGGTCCCGGCGGGGCTCACCGCCTACGACACCTATACGGTGCGGTTCGTCGACACCATGAGCGCGGGGCTCGACCCCTCCAAGGTGGCCGCGAGCATGCGCGTATACGTGGCGGCGGGTGCGGACGGTGGCTTCGACGCCGTCTCGGCCGGCAAGGACGGGCGCGTCGGCACCGAGCCCGCGAAGGGCTGGACCGATATCACGGCCCAGTGTGCCACCAAGGTAGCGGCGGACGGCAAGACCTTCACCGTGCGCACCGGCGACCTCATCGTCGCGCTTGGCGGGGCCGACGCCTTCACCGCGGGCGCCCGCGTGGTCGCCGTGTACAACGCGCCGCTCAACAGCGCGTGCAACCACGGCATTGCGAAGGGCAACCCCAACGAGGTCTACCTGCGCTACCCGCGCTCTCCCTTTGCCGACCAGTCCGGCGACGCCAGCTTTACCCGCACGCCGAGCGATAACGCGTGCGCCTACACCTGGGATCTCGCGCTCACCAAGCGCGGCAGCGACGGAGACAAGCCGCTTGCCGGGGCGGTCCTGAGCATCGCCGACGACTGCGGTCGCACGCTAGCGGCCGACGGCACGTGGGATGCGGAGGGCAAGGCCACCGTCACCACGGGCGAGGACGGCCGCGTGACCGTCTCGGGCGTGGACTCGGGCAAGCTGGAGGTCCGCGAGCTCAAGGCACCCAAGGGCTACACCGCCTTCGAGGGCACGCGCTCAGTGACAGTCAAGGCCGAGGGCCTGGACGTCGACCAGGTGGCCGCCGCCAAGCCCAAGCTCACCATCACGGCCGAGTCGCCCCTGCGCGCCGACAGCGCGGACGGGTCGACGGGCAGCCTGGAGGCGTCGCTCATCAACACGCCCACCGGCACACCCCCTAGCATTACCACCGGAGGCTTTATGCCCTCGACTGGCGATATGGCAATGTACGCCGCGGCCGCCGCAGCGGTCGCCGGAGCCGCGCTCATCGTGGTCGCGCTCCTGATCAAGCGGGGAGGTGGCAGCCATAAAGAGTAGCTGGCAGCCCCACAGAGAGCGGGGCGAGACGTAGCGAAGTAGATGCTAAGACACAGACAGACAGATTTAGATCAAATGGAATTCGAGCAGAAAGCAGAGGAAAAGAAGATGAGCATGAGCAAGAACATCGCACGCCTGGCAGTAACGGCAGGCCTCACTGCAGCGCTGAGCTTCGGCGGCGTCATGGCGCCGGTGACCATGGCGTTTGCTGAGGGCGCCGCGACCGGCTCGGTGACCATCAAGAACGCAAATAATAACGTTACCGATTTTAAAGGTTACAAGATCTTCGATGCCAATGTGGTAAAGGACGAGAATGGCAAGACGCTTGTGAGCAATATCACATGGGCAAACGAAAAGGTGGAAGCTGCTGTTAAGGGGGTAATTACGGAAATCGAACCTAGTGCCAATATAGCCACCGCTCAGGATGCTGCTGAATGGATCAAGGGACACGTGACGGGTACCGATGAAGAGTTCCGTGTGGCATCTGAATCTGCTGCATACAAGATTGCAGCTGCCGTGTCTGCGGTGACCAATCTGGACGATTCAAGTGATTACACGACCACTTCGAATGGCGTTGCTAACAACCTTTCACACGGCTACTGGCTCTTTGTGACTGACGCCTCTACCGTCACAGGCGTTGAAGCTGCCACTGCCCCCATTTTCACTGTTGTTGGCGATGAAGCGGTCAAAATTAACGAGAAGACCAGCATTCCTACCGTCAACAAGGAGGTTAAAGAGAACGGCACCTGGGGAAACGTGAGCGACTCCCAGATCGGTGAGGAAATCGAATATAGGTTGACTGGCTCTGTCGCCGATAACATCGATACCTTTACCACATACACATATGAGTTCCATGACCATCTTTCCGTTGGACTGGAGGCTATTCCGAGCTCCGTTGCCGTGACTATTAACGGTCGGCCTGTCCAGCCTACAAATAACTACAACGTGAAGCTTACGGATACTTTGGATGCTTCCAAAAAGGTTACAGGCCATGACCTGATGATTTCCTTTACCGACCTCAAGGCCGCTGCAAAGGCTTCGAACGTGACCCTGACCAAGAATTCTAAGGTCGTTGTGACCTACAAGGCCAAGCTTACTCGCGATGCTGAATACACGGCTACCGGCAACACCAACGAAGTCACGCTTGTCTACTCCAACGACCCCATGAGTAAAGGCACCGGCACCTCTACGCCGAAGAAAGTCACCGACTACGTTTTCGGCTTGGATATTACCAAGGTTGAGGAAGGCAATACGGACAAAAAACTTGCTGCTGGCTTTAAGGTCAAAGTCGTTAACAACGGGGACTCTGCCTCTGCTGGCAAATGGCTTAAGGATGACGGGACCCTTGTCGAGACTAAAGAAAATGCTTCTGAGTTTATGACCGATGCTACGAGCGGCAAGGTTTTAATCCCTGGCCTCGTTAAGGGTACGTATGAGATTGCCGAGACGACCACTCCTTCGGGCTACAACACTATCGCGCCCTTCCAGATTACGGTTACGCCGACCTATGATGAAAATGGCAAATTGTCGACGCTGGCCGTTGGCGAAGACGTCGAAAAGGTCACTCCCGGTACTGCAAATGGTTCGGTCATGTCCATTACCATTGAAAACAAGAAGGGCTCTGGCCTTCCGCTGACCGGTCTCAACGGCGTGACCTTCACTTGGATTGCTGGTGGCGCGGTGCTGTGCATCGGCGTGGCACACCTCATCCGCAGCCGTAAGCAGGCTGAGGAGTCCGAGCAGGAGTAACGCTCGCTCACCCATCCCTTTGGCAGGTGGGATGTGATGGCCATGAGACTTGCGGACACTTTTCTCGTCCATCCACGTTCTTGCTTTGCTATTCTCTTTTCGGGGCAGACTCCGCACTGGAGTTTGCCCCGTTCTTTTTGGATAACACAGGCAGCCTCCACCGTCCGATGCGGACTCATCCGTCATCGCGTTTCTTGACTCGCATGAAGTTCGGTTTAAGGTCCGTAGGCGCACGCGCAGTGCGGACGGTGGAAGGCATTTGCGCCGCAACAAGCGCAAATAAGAATGCCCGGGGGTCGGATTCCGGGCATTTAACAAAAGCTGAAAACTAGGCCGCCCGCGCTCCCAAACATTTACGCGGGGTGCGTCGTTTTCTATTGATATTGTATCCCGAATCGCCCCGCCGATCTGGGATATTCTGAAAACTCAAATATAGGCTTAGGCACGAACGGAATCTCATTAATTCCGAAAATTATGTATAATTCCAATATAAACTGGAATCAAACGAAAACGATGGAAATGAACGAAGCGCTAATCTACTTACAAGAAGCACTAGGCCTCTCCGCCAAGGCCAAAATTTGGCCTGGATCCGCACGCTTGCCGCTGCATCTGCGGGCGATTGAGGTCCGCGCTGTTGACGCAAACGGTTTTTCGTTTTTGCTTGCAAGTTTGCCTACTGGCGTCGGGCTTCCCGAGGCTAAGAGAGTCTATAGTCAGCTATCCTTGCGCGCGGAGACTCCTGTTGTCGTTTCGTTTCCTGATGCCGATGCACGTCAGCGCAAAGCATTAGTTGCACAAGGGATTCCCTTTGTCTGCCCAGGTAGACAGGCTTTTCTTCCATTTATGGGCACAGCCTGCACGGAGAGGGGCGGTGCCTGGTTTCACAATCACGCGACCAAGATGTCACCCAACGCGCAGGCTGCCGCAATCTGGGGAGCAGCCCAGGAGCCATATCGCCCCTATGACCTTTGTCGTGCGCTTGGGATCTCGGTAAGCCGTGCGAGTGAGGCCATAACTGAGCTTGTTGACAGGGGGCTCGCGAGGCGCGAGCGTCGCGAGCGACGTGTCGTTGTGTTTCCTGTTGCCGTTGATCTTCTGCTCAGCGAGCACATGGCAGAGCTCTCCTCGCCTGTCTCGAAGGTCTTTTTTGCAAGGAAGACGCCGCAGATCGACTATCTTGTTGACGCCGGGGAGACGGCGCTCGCTGCGCGTTCGATGCTCGCTGCGCCGGGCATGGAACAAAAGGCCGTCTTAAGAAGAGCATGGCGTCAACTGGGCGATCTCGAAGTCGCAGACGGGGAGTTGCCGGATAACGAAACGGCGATGATCCAAGTGTGGCGCTATGCGCCCGTGTTTGCCGACTCCTCCCGCGTCGACGACATTTCGCTTGCGCTATCTTTGGCGGCAATCGACGATGAGCGAATTCAGCTCGAAGTCGATCGCATGTTTGGAAAGGAATATCCATGGCAAGAAGCGCTGTAGAAGGCCTTCAAGAATTCGAACCGTAGGCGGCGTTTCGGTCCTAGCTGCGTTACCCGCGGCAGAAGTTCGCTAATCGGCTATTATTTGTTTAGACAACTTGAGTTGTAGAGGAGTGACCGGCGATGGTGCAGGGCGCCAAACATATGAAGAGCAATAACGCCGCGGCCAACGGTGGCTCAAGCCCTCAGCCCAAACCTCAACCAAAGTCCAAACGCCGCCGCAAGCGACTGCCGCGCTGGGCCGATCGGCTCATCACCATCGTCATCATCCTTATTGGCGTGGGCCTTATGACCTGGCCGTGGATCTTGGACCGGCTCGAGGCCTCGGGCGTGTTCAACCAGATCAGCACCGTGTCCAGCACCGTGGACGCGCTGTCTGCCGAGGAGCGTGAGCGCATCCTGCTCCAGGCGCGCTCCTTTAACGAGCAGCTGGCGGGCGAGGCCACCGAGCTTCCCACCGACCAGATCGAGCCCTACGCTCAGCAGCTCATCTTTGACCGCGATCCCATGATGAGCTGGGTCGAGATCCCCTCCATCGACGTGAGTATGCCCATCTACCACGGCACGAGCGAAGAAGTCCTCATGGCGGG
>CAJLLB010000120.1 GCA_905207425.1 uncultured Collinsella sp. | reverse complement strand
ACAGGCGGGGTGGTTCCCCGCGTACGTGCCATCTGAGTAACCGAGGGGAGGGCGCACATGGGAATGACTGGTGCATACGAGCGCAATCTCGATGCAAAAGGTCGTCTGTCCCTGCCTGCACCCCTTCGCGAGGAACTTGGAGAGCACGTTCGCGTGTTCAAAGCCCTGGATGTCGATGCTCTGTACGTGTTCTCTGCCGAGGCCTTCGATAAGTGGGTCGAAGGACTCTTCGCGGGTCGTGAGGGCCACGAGGGTTTTAACCCGCGTGACATCAACGACCAGAAGCTCATGAGGGCGATCAACAAGCGCACCACGTCGATGGATGTGGACAGCGCCGGTCGTATCGGTCTTTCTGAGTCTCTCCGCAAGCAGGCGAACCTTGACCGCGAGGTCACGGTTGTGGGCAACTACGACCACCTTGAGGTTTGGGACCGCGCCGCGGCCGATGAGGACGATGACGACGAGGCTCTGCTTGACCTCTTCTTCTCGTAAGGGCAAGGCACGAGTAACGGATGGAGCGTGGGATCTTGACACAAGAATATCGGCATGAACCTGTCATGCTCGGCGAAGTGCTTGAGTCGCTGCAGCTCAAGAGCGGCTCCGTTGTCTGCGATTGCACCCTTGGCGGTGCCGGTCATTCGGTAAAGATGGCCGCGCAGGTGGGGGAGACGGGCCTTTTGCTCGGCGTCGATCAGGACGACATGGCCCTCGAGGCCGCTGGTGCCCGTCTGGACCGCGAGGTTCCCGGCGTCCCGCACCAGCTGCTGAAGGGCAACTTCGGCGACTTGGACGAGCTGCTTTGCTCGGCCGAGGTGCCCGGGGTCGATGGCTTCCTGTTTGACTTGGGCGTTTCGTCACCGCAACTCGATATCCCTGGCAGGGGCTTTTCGTATAACGAAGATGCTCCATTGGACATGCGGATGGATCCGGGTAACAACACCCTAAACGCAGCTGAGGTCATCAACACCTATAACGAACACGACCTCGCCCGGATTCTACGCGTCTACGGCGAAGAGAAGTTCGCCTCGCAGATTGCGCGCGAGATTGTGCGCCGTCGCGAGCAAGAACCGATCGAAACTACAGGCCAATTTGTCGAGATCATCAAGGCGGGTATCCCGGCTGCCGCTCGTCGGCATGGTGGACACCCGGCCAAGAAAAGTTTCCAGGCCATTCGCATCGAGGTCAATCACGAGCTCGATGTGCTCGAACGAGGGCTTGATGCCGCCACCAGGTGGCTCAACCCGGGCGGACGTATCTGCGTCATCTCGTATCACTCGCTCGAGGACCGTATCGTAAAGAACCACTTTAAGGAGATGAGCCAGGGGTGCACGTGTCCGCCGGAGATTCCGGTGTGCGTGTGCGGCAACGTGCCGATACTCAAGGTCATCACCCGCAAACCCTTGGTTGCCCAGCCTGATGAGGTTGAGCGCAACCCTCGGGCGAGATCAGCCAAAATCCGCGTGGCGCAGCGTCTGTAGGCGCGACCGCGCGATATTGGACCTCCCGCTCGCACCATAAACGAAGCTTAAACACACTACCAACGTACTCGGGATGGGAGGCGGCATATCATGGGCTACAACACTTCAAGCGCAGCACTCGCCTATGATATGAACGCCATGCCCGCCTATCGTGAGACGCCGCAGGCCCCCGTTGCTCCCCGTGAGCAGCGCACGCCGCGCTTTGATGTCTACACGGGCGCGGGCCGTCAGGCAAACCAGGCGGTAAGCCCGGTTTTCATGAGCGTTCTTAAAACGTTTTGCATCATTGCGGCTATCTTCATGACGATCGGCGTCGCCCGCGTGGCGCTCGCCGGCGTTACGGCCCAGGTGCTCAACAGCAACGCCGAGCTTACCAACACGCTCGAAAAAGCGACCGATGAGAGCTCCGACCTGGAGGTCATGCATTCGGTCTATGGCGCCGACACGCGCATTCGCGACCTTGCGGGCGCTTATGGCATGGTGGAGCCCAGCGAGAGCGTTACACTTGACTTTTCGCAGGATGCAGCCGCGGGCGCCAACGCGACCGCGACCGCTCAGTAGCAAGACGGTAGCTGAGTATGACAAATGACTATCGCCGCGGTTCCGATGGGGGCCGCGGTTCTGGACGTCCCTCGTCGCGGGGACGTTCTGGTTATCAAGGAACGGGTCGGCAATCTTACAACGCCGGGCAGTCCCGTGGCAACGACCCGGCGTCGCGACTTCGCGGCTCGGACGGCCCTCAAATGCATAACACCAGGTCGCGCAAGAGTTCGTCGACCGAATGGCTCACAGGCACGCCTCTGCCTCGCCGCAAAGCCATCATGGGCTTCATCGGGCTTGGTTTGGGCTTGGGCGTCTTTCGCCTTGCCGACTATCAAATTGTCGAAGCCGATAAACTGCGCGAGC
The DNA here is from genome assembly GCA_905207425.1 of uncultured Collinsella sp. GTDB lineage: Bacteria > Actinomycetota > Coriobacteriia > Coriobacteriales > Coriobacteriaceae > Collinsella. The sequence continues at coordinate 3,152 of CAJLLB010000120.1, read as the reverse complement.
GTGCCGATGCGCGCCGCCTGCTTGCACAGACCCTCTATGCCAAACGCGGCACCATCTACGACCGCAACGGTAACGTGCTGGCGTCGTCGGTCGAATGTCGCAACATCGCCGTGAACCCGCAGCTTGTCGAGGATGTTGACAAGACGGTGTCGGCGCTGGTCAAGGCAACTGGAATCGATAAAAAGACCTGCCGCAAGCTCGTCGAGTCCGATGGCACCTGGGTGTATATCAAGCGCCAAGTGGACGAAGACGATGCTGCGGCGCTGGAGAAGAAGAACCTGCCCGGCGTGCTTTTTGAGCAGGCCATGAAGCGCGTATATCCATACGGCAATCTGGCATCGCAGGTGCTGGGTGTAGTGAATGTAGACAACGACGGCTTGACGGGTCTCGAAAAGCAATACAACAAGCTTCTGACCGGCACGAATGGTACCCTCGTGCGCGAGCGCGCGAGGGACGGCAGCTATATCGCGGGCGGTGCCTATAAAAAGGTGGCTGCGGTCGACGGCGTTGACATCGTGACGACGCTCGACGTCAATATGCAGCGAGCGGCTGAGGATGCTTTGGCGGAGGCTGTCGAGAAGACAAAGGCCAAGAACGGCTCGGCTTTGGTCACCGACCCCACGACTGGTGAAATTCTCGCCGCCTGCTCGTACCCGACCTACGACCAGACCGATCTGGAAAACGCCAAGACCGAGGATATGAACTTGCGCCTGGTCACCGACGCCTACGAGCCCGGCTCGGTCTTTAAGACGCTCGTGGCGGGCGCCGGCTTCGACTTGGGCGTCGTGCGATCGAGTACGTCGTTTGAGGTGCCGGCGAGCATCAAGGTGGGTGACGATACCGTCACCGATGTCGACAAGCGCGACTATGCCATGACCATGGATGTGCGCGAGATGATGCGCCGTTCGTCCAACGTGGGCTTTGTCCTGGTGGGGCGCAAGATCGGTGCGGATGACTTTGCCGCCTATGTGGACAAGTGGGGCATAGGTCACAGCTCCGGTGTCGATTTTCCGGGCGAGAGCCTGGGCATCGTCAAGGAGCGTGACCAGTATGACGGCGCCACGCTGGGTTCGATGAGCTTTGGACAGGCGCTGTCCGTCTCGCCGATTGAGATCGCACGTGCCGTGGGCGGCATCGCCAACGGCGGCGTGATGATGACCCCGCACTTCTATAAGTCCAGCAAAGGCGACGAGAAGGACTGGGGCGAAGGCGAGCGCGCGATTTCGGAGGACGCCGCATCCCAGGTGACATCGTGCATGCAGACGGTCGTGTCCGAGGGAACGGGCGTTGGCGGCGCGGTTGACGGCTATGACGTGGCGGGTAAGACCGGTACGGCCGAACGAGCCGACGAGAACGGCGGCTACCTCAAGGAGAACTACATGTCGTCCTTTATGGGCTTTGCACCGGCACAATCGCCCAAGGTGCTGTGCTATATCACGCTCGACGGAACGCCGAGCGGCTCAGATGCCGCTGCGGTGCCGTTCCAGTCCATTATGGCCAACGCGCTCGACGTGCTGGGTATCCCGCGCACGAAGTAGGGGGTTACAATCTTTGGGGCGTGGTTTGTTGTCCCATATGAGGGGTGTTCACATGCCCTGCACCACGCATGCGCGGCGCTGGGATACAATACGCCGATAGCATTATTAGGTTTACAGGGGAGCTGCAATGATAGAGATCGCCGTCAACAACCTCGTGGCCGCAACAGGGGCCCGAACCGTGACGGGAGAAGCCGATCGGGTATGCCGCGGGTGCGTTATCGACTCGCGCCAGGTCGAGGAAGGGACAATTTTCGTCGCCTTTCCCGGTGAAAACGTCGACGGCAATGATTTTGCTTCCCGTGCCGTCCAGTCGGGTGCCGGCGCCGTCGTGATGACGCGTGAGCCCGAGGCCGAGCTGGTCTCGCTGGCGCAGGACAAAGGATGCGCCATCCTGCTGACCGATGATCCCGAGGAGTTTCTGCTGCGTTTGGCGCACGCGTATCGCCTGGAGCTTGGCTGCCTGGTCGTTGGCATTACCGGTTCCATCGGCAAGACGACGACCAAGGACGTGCTCGCCGCTGTGCTCGCCAAGCGCTATCGTGTCTGGGCCACCAAGGGCAATTTCAATAACCTGATCGGCATGCCGCTCACGGTGCTTTCCGCTCCGGCCGATACCGAGGTCCTGGTGCTCGAGATGGGCATGAACCATTTCCACGAGATTGAGCGCCTGTCCCAGTCCGCCAATCCCAACCTTGCCATCGTGAGCAAGATTGGTACCTCTCACATCGGCATTTTGGGCAGCCGCGAGAACATCGCCCGCGCTAAGGCCGAGATTGTCCAGGGCATGTGCGCCGCCGGCGACTTCTTGCCGCTGCTGGTTTTGGGCGGCGAGGACGACTTTACGCCGTTCATTCGCGATACGTTCGCCCAGCCTGCTGGTATCGACGTGATGCTGGCCGGCGTCTCGGACGACGATGAGGTCCGTGCCCGCGACATTCGTGTTGATGACGAGGGCCGTCCGGTCTTTACGCTCGATTTTGGCCAGGGTGAGACGATCGATACCATGCTTGCCATCCCCGGCGTGCAGTCCGTTCCAAATGCCGTTAAGGCCGCCGCGGTTGCCTATCGCCTGGGCGTGACGCCCGAGCAGATCGATGCTGCCTTTAGGGGCCTCACGATCACCGGGCACCGCCAGGAGATCAAGCGCGCCAAGAGCGGTGCCCGCGTCATCGACGATTCCTATAACGCCAGCGCCGAATCCATGGCTGCTGGTCTCGATCTACTGTGCTCGCTTTCGTGCACGGGGTCTCGTATGGCGATCCTGGGCGAGATGGGCGAGATGGGCGATGAGGCTCCTCGCATGCATGAGCTCGTGGGCGCCTATGCCGCCGCCAAGAAGCTCGACATGCTGGCGTGCGTGGGTGGTGAGCTGGCCCAGCTTATGGCCGATGCCGCGCGCATGATGGGCATGGACGAGGACCGCATCCAGGTGTTCTCCGATTATCAGCAGGTGCTCGACCGCATGGGCGGCGCGCTTGAAAAACATGATGTTGTACTGGTCAAGGGTTCCCGCTTTGTTGAGCTCGACCGCTTTGTGGAAGGTGTGTGCTAGCCCATGTTCGGCAATCCCTCGTATCCAACGTATCAGGCTTTTTTGGGGCTTGGCATCGCCGC
>CAJLLB010000119.1 GCA_905207425.1 uncultured Collinsella sp. | reverse complement strand
TACGCGACCGACGATTGAACGTCAGATTGCCGCTTAGGGGCGTTTGCAGCGTCGAGCCGTTACGCGGTTTGGTAAAACCGCGTAACTTCATCGTAGAAGCACGCTTGCGGGCGGCGGATGCTCGTCTCCTGTCGCCCGCTCACCGAGGCCCGGCAATTGCCTTAATATCTTAAGGACCTCGATTTGTCCAAGACTGAGCGAAGGAGCTCATCATGAGCGACGGAAAGAAAAAGCTTTCCTTCTTGACGGTCATCTCGACCATCATCTGCGTCGTCTTCGTTTGCGAGGCCGCCGCACCTGCTGCTGCCATTGGCAACCAGCAGTTCTTCTGGTGGATCTTCCTGATTCTGACCTTCCTGCTCCCTTATGGCATGGTCGTTGCCGAGCTCGGCACTACCTATGACGGTGAGGGTGGCATTTACGACTGGGTACGCGATGGCCTGGGCGACAAGTGGGGCGCCCGCATTTCGTACTACTACTGGGTTAACTACCCGCTGTGGATTGCCTCGCTGGCCACTATGTTCCCGGACATTTTGGGCATGGTCTTTGGCGTCGAGTTCAATCTGATTGCCAAGATTGGTATCGACCTTGCCTTTGTGTGGATCGTCTATCTTATGGGTCGCTCCAAGGCTGCCGACTCCGAGTGGGTCCTGAACGGCGGCGCCGTCATCAAGGTTGCCGTTGCCGTTATCGTCGGCGCTTTGGGCATCTGGTACGCCATGGAGAACGGCTTTGCGAACGATATGTCCGCTGCCACCTTCTTGCCCGAGCTCACCAACACCAACGCGCTTGGCTACCTGTCGATCATCATCTTTAACTTCATGGGCTTCGAGGTCATCTGCACCATGACCGACGATATGGCCGATCCCGCTCGCGATATCCCCAAGGCTATCATCGTCGGCGGCCTGTCCATCGCCGTGATCTACTTGTTCGCTGGCTTTGGCATCGGCGCTGCTGTGTCGGCCGATTCCATCGATCCCGACTACGGCATGATCTACGCTGTCCAGACTATTGTGGGCGATTCCATGATCTTTAAGGTCATCTGCATCGCCTTCCTGATCACGCTGTTCGCCAACATGGCTGCCTGGTCCTTCGGCGTCAACTCCGTCGCTCGCTATGCTGCCGAGCATGGCAACATGCCCAAGGTCTTCGCCTCGATGATCTCGGATGACGACATGCCCAACGGCGCCAACCTGGTCAACGCCATCGTTGCCTCCCTGGTGCTGTGCCTGCAGCTGGTTCCCATCGACGCCATCTCCAACGGTGTCTTCTGGATGCTCTTCGGTACCTCCGTTGTCTTCCTGCTGCTGACCTACATCCCGATGTTCCCGGCATTCCTCAACCTTCGTAAGAACGACCCCAACCGTGAGCGTATCTTTACGTTCCCGTTTAAGGGCGCCATGATGAAGGTCATGCTGGCTATTCCCTGCATTGAGCTGATTCTGGCTATCGTTGCAACGCTGATTCCGTTCTCTGTCGATGAGATTGGCGATAAGGTCCCGATGATCGTCATCTTCATCGTGCTCTTGCTTATTGGCGAGGTTGTCCGCGTCGTCAGTGCTAAGGGCCGCGAGACCGAGTACAAGGGTCTCACTCCCGAGCTGGCTGCTCAGCGCCTCGCTGAGGAGTCCGAGGAGGACTAGAGCACCCGGATTCGGGGCTCCAACCTTCCTCGCGTACCAACGTACGCTTCGTCGGGCTTGTCGCTCCCGACTCGGGACGCTCTAGCCTCTTCGGAGGCGTGCCCAAGCAACAGGTTTGCTAACCTTTCTCTGAGGTGGGTGTGAGCTATTGCTCCGGTAACCACCGCCCGCCCCAATCTCTCTTCCGTATCCTTCGTGCGTTTTGTCTCCGCGCACCGGGTTACGTCGTCGCTTGCCGGTGCGACATCCGTGAAAACCGGTGCCAGGCGCCCCGACCTTTGCCGGGGAATGGGCGCCTACCATCTCTTGGTTTTAGGCTGAGGGTAACCCGCCCGCAGCAAGCGATCGTTCGATTTGGAGGAAATCTTATGCGTACGATCACCGAGTCCGAGTCCACCCCTAAGGCCGACGGCTTCTTTATGCCCGCTGAGTTCGCTCCGCAGGATCGCGTGTGGATGGGTTGGCCCCACCGCACCGACACCTGGGCCCACGGCGCCAAGCCGGCTCAGAAGCAGTATGCCGCCATCGCTCGCGCCATCGCCGAGTTCACCCCGGTCACCATGTGCGCAAACCAGGCCGACTACGCCAACTGCAAGGCCGCCTTTGAGGAAGACGAGAACGTCACCGTTATCGAGATGACCACCGACGACGCTTGGTTCCGCGACACCGCTGCCACTTTTGTTATCAATGGCAAGGGCGATAAGCGCGCCAACCACTGGCACTTCAACGCCTACGGCGGCCTCGTCGACGGCCTCTATTTCCCGTGGGACAAGGACGAGCAGATTGCCCTTAAGATGGCTGAGCTTTCCGGCTGCCGTCGCTATCGTCCCGATGACATGATCCTCGAGGGCGGCTCCATTACCGTCGACGGCGAAGGCACCGTGGTCGTGACCGACCAGTGCCTGCTTTCCCCGGGCCGCACCTGCTCTGCGGTTCTGGAGGAGGAAGAGGATCCCGAGTCCATCTGGCCCAAGTTCCACAAGAAGTTTGAGCCCTGGAGTGAGGAACTTCGCGCCTATATGGACGAGCACCTCAAGGATTACCTGGGTGTCGAGAAGGTCATCTGGGTTAAGGAGGGCATCGACCCCGAGGAGACCAACGGCCACATCGATGATGTCGCTACGTTCATCGCTCCGGGCGTCATGGCCTGCATCTGGACCGACGATCCCGAGTATCCGTTCTACGAGCAATGCCATGCTGTCTACGAGACCCTTTCCAACGCCGTTGACGCCAAGGGCCGCAAGATGAAGGTCTACAAGCTCTGCATGCCTGTGAACCCGCTGTTCATGGACCAGGCTTCCTGCGACACCATCGACGCCGACGAGAACGCCGAGCCGCGCGTTGCCAACGAGCCGCTGATCGCCTCCTACATGAACTACCTGGTCACCAACCACGGCGTTATCGTCCCGCAGTACGGCGACGAGAACGATCAGCTTGCCGTTGACACGCTCCAGAAGATCTACGACGAGGTCTGGGGCGAGGGCGTCTACAAGTGCGTCGGCGTTCAGTCCGAGCAGGTCGTCTTCGGTGGCGGAAATATCCACTGCATTACGCAGCAGGAGCCCTCGGCGTAACTGTCTGTCTTCCCGAGGCACGGCACCTTGCCCTTCAATCGTCGGGCATGACCCTTAAGGTCTATGCCCTCCTCTTTCGCGGGAATCTGCCGCACCTCGGAAACCCAGCCGATCAATCGGACCGACGTAGCTAGCTATCGCATTAGTCATTGGTGCCAACCCTGGCAACAATGCAGGTCGAAAAACGTCAGCGAAAACGCGCCAGAGCGAGCAAGGTGCCTTGAAACGAGGCGGCATTGATCTTTTGATCATGCCGCCGAAGTTGAAAGGCAGATTGCCGTTCTGGCGGGTTTGCAGCGTCGAGCCGTTACGCGGTTTGGTAAAACCGCGTAGCTAAATACGTTCCGCGATCTCGTGGATGAGGTAGTCGGTCTTTTCCCAGCCCAGGCACGGGTCGGTGATCGACTTGCCAAAGACGCCGCCGTCGACCGGCTGGTTGCCGTCCTCCAGGTAGGACTCGATCATAAAGCCCTTGACCAGCTTGGAGATGGATTCGTTGCGGCGGCAGCTGTCGAGCACCTCCTTGCAAATGCGATACTGCTCCAGCGGACGCTTGCCCGAGTTGTCATGGTTGCAGTCGATGACCGCTGCCGGATTGGCATAGCCGGCATGCTCGGTATAGCGTTCGGCCAAGCGTTCCAGGTGTTCGTAGTGGTAGTTGGGGTAGGTGCGCCCATCGAGACCGATGTAGCCACGCATAACGGCGTGTGCGAGCGGATTGCCGTCGCACTCGACCTCCCAGTTGCGGAAGATGAAGCTCTGGTGCGCCTGGGCGGCGTAAATGGAGTTGAGCATAACGGTGGTAGAGCCGGCAGTGGGATTCTTCATGCCGACGGGTACCGAAATGCCGCTCGACACCAGGCGATGCTCTTGGTTCTCGACCGAGCGTGCGCCCACGGCAACATAGCTCAGCAGGTCAACGAGGTATTGGTAGTTGGACGGGTAGAGCATCTCATCGGCGGTAAAGAAGCCGGTCTCCTCGATGACGCGCAGGTGCATGTGGCGGATGGCCTTGACGCCCTCGAGCAGGTCGTCGGGAGCCTCGGGGTTGGGGTTGTGCAGAAGACCCTTGTAGCCGGTGCCCTTGGTGCGCGGCTTATTGGTGTAGACGCGCGGAATGATGATGAGCTTGTCCTTGACCTCCTCGGCGGTCTTGGCCAGTCGGTTCATGTACTCAAGCACCGAATCCTCGCGGTCGGCAGAGCACGGGCCGATGATGAGCACCTTGCGTGCGTCCTCGCCGGTAAAGACTTTGGCGACCTCGGCGTCAAATGCCTGCTTTTTGGCGGTAAGCTCGGCAGAAAGCGGCATTTCCTCGCGGATCTCCATGGGGATCGGCAGCCTGCGTTTGAATTCCATGGCCATAGGGGCCTCCTCAATCTATAGAAAGAGCAATAAGCGTATTGTCGAGTGTTCGGCATTATCCGCTGTCGCACGCTAAAGTGCAAGCCCTTGTCACCCCGAAACCGACCAAAAAGGGACAGGTTTATTTTGGTCGGTTTTATCTGGGCAAACGTCGGCGGATGCCGGGAGGGAGCGGCGCCGCGCGGGACCCTAAGGCTGTTGTCGGTTCCCTAGGAAATACCCTGTGGGCAAAAAATGCCAAATATGAGTACGGTTGCTATCTTAGTATCATATTGCCTTCGCAAAATAATAGACATAACAGCAAAATATGTTCATTAACGCAAACACATATAAGTCCGCTATGGTGTTGTTTGATCAATTTAGGGACGCGTGTAAGCCGTGGGAGCGGCATTTGAGGCGGTTTTGGCTGTTACTAAAAAGGTAACAGTACTCATATTTGCCCTTTTTTGCCCACGGGGTCTGGAAAGCGCCGTCAGTGAGGTCTCAGGGAAGGCGTTTCGAGGCTCGAAGGACACAAAACGGGGGTGCAGGTTGTCCTGCGCCCCCGTTTTCTTGGCATTGCGGTTGTTTGCCGCCGGTTTTTACGCCGCTTCGTCGAACTGCGAGTTGTACAGGTCGGCGTAGAAGCCGCCCTGGGCGAGCAGCTCGTCGTGCGTGCCCTTCTCGACGATGTCGCCGTCGCGAATCACCAAGATCACGTCGGCGTTGCGGATCGTGGACAGGCGGTGCGCGATGACAAAGCTGGTGCGGCCCTGCATCAGCGCATCCATGGCGCGCTGAATAAGCTCCTCGGTACGGGTATCGACGTTGGAAGTCGCCTCGTCCAGAATCAGTGCCGGGCGGTCGGCCAAAATGGCACGGGCGATGGTCACGAGCTGGCGCTGACCCTGCGACAGGTTGGTGCCCTCCTCGTTGATCATAAAGTCGTAGCCACCGGCGAGCGTATGAATAAAGTGGTCGCAGCGTGCGGCGCGCGCAGCGGCCTCGACCTCGGCATCGCTCGCGTCGGGGCGTCCGTAGCGGATGTTCTCGCGGATGGGGCC
>CAJLLB010000118.1 GCA_905207425.1 uncultured Collinsella sp. | reverse complement strand
GGGGAGCCGCTCTTCTATATGGAGGCATACTTTACCGATGAGGACGAGCGGCCCCTGCTGCTCGGTCGTCAAAAGATCGTGGGCTCGCGCTACGTGTTCGACATCTAACGTTCACGAATAGAACAACATGGAACAAATTTATCTCAATGGCTTCCACCGTGGCTGCATGCGTGGTATATATAGAACAACATAGAACGACAGCAGGTACGAGCAGCCGTCGCCAAAAGCCGCCACACAAGGAGGGGCATCAGCATGAACGCACATGATCTGATTCAGGAAATTATCGAGCGCAAGGGCAAGGTCGAGAACGTCTTTTGGATCGCCTGCGGTGGTTCGATGATCGACCTCATGCCGGCCAACGAACTGCTCAAGCGCGAGGCCACCACGTTTACCTCGACGGTCTACACGGCGCGCGAGTTTTGCCTGATGACTCCCAAGAGTCTTGGCGAGAAGTCACTCGTCATCGCCTGCAGCCACAGCGGTAACACGCAAGAGGTCGTCGACGGCTGCGAGATGGCGTTGGCTGCCGGCGCCGAGGTCATTGCCCTTACCGACTGCGAGGGCTCAAAGATCGACAACGGCAAGTGGACCACCTGGGTCTATCCGTGGGGCGAGGGCGTGTTGCAGGCCGAGGTGCCGCAGGGCATCGGCGCTCTGATCGCCGCCGAACTGCTCGACCAGCAGGAGGGCTACGAAGCGCTCGCCGACATGTACGAAGGCCTTAAGCAGATGGATGCGCTGCTGCCCGCTGCCCGTGAGAAGGTCAATGCCGAGCTGGGCGATCGCTTTGCCGAGCTCTGCCAGCAGCATAAGTTCTTCTACATCCTGGGATCCGGCCCCAACTTTAGCCAGACCTACGCCATGGCAATCTGCTCGCTCATGGAGATGCAATGGCAGCACTGCTGCTACATCCACTCCGGCGAGTATTTCCACGGCCCGTTCGAGGCCACCGAGCCCGGCGTGTTCTACTTTGTGCAGCTTGGATCGGGCGAGTGCCGCCCCATGGAGGAGCGCGCGCTGGCGTTCCTCAACACGCACACCGATACGGTTATGGTGCTCGATGCACTCGAGTACGGCGTGGGCGAGGTGCCCGCCAGCGTGCGTTCGTACCTGGAGCCGATATTCTTCTACAACATGAGCTGCGAGCTGCGCGCCGCCCGCGGAAAGGTGTTCGACCACAGCCCTGAGATTCGTCGCTACATGGGCATCGAGCAGTACTAGGTAACGGGAAAAGCATTCACCTTCGATTCGCAGGGGCACTGCGTGAGTCAAAAAAGCGGGCCGCGTCGGTGGGTTTCCGGCGCGGCCCGCTTAGTATCGCGCTTAGATTCGCAAGGTTGCGGCAGCCGGCGGCCTACTTCGCGTCGTATGCCTCGGCGTCCCACCAGTCGAGCTGGGCGATGTTGTCGCGGATGTGCTGGCAGCTCTTGTGGAAGCCCTCGAGCTCGTACTCGGACAGGTCAAGCGTGTAGACCTCCTCGACGCCCTCGGCACCGATCACGCACGGCAGGGAGGTAAAGATGCCCTCCTCGCCATACTGGCCGGTCATGAGCGTGGAGGCGGAAAGCACGGCGTGCTCGTTATGCAGCACGGCGGCGCAAACGCGCGCGGCGGAGTTGGCGACGGCGTACTCGGTGCACTGCTTGCCCTGGTAGGTCACATAGCCGCCCTTGCGTGCAAGCTCCTCGACCTCCATGTGGTCGAAGGCGTACTTGTCGGGGTTCTCGGCCTGAAGCTCGTTAAGGCTCTTGCCGGCGATGGTTGCGGCCTTAAAGGCGGCCAGCTGGCTAAAGCCGTGCTCGCCGATCATGTAGGCGTCGATGGACTTGGGGCTCACGCCGACCTTCTTGGAGATCTCGGTGCGCAGGCGGGCGGAGTCCAGGCGCAGCCCGAGCCGATGATCTTCTTGGGATCGTAGCCGGTCAGGTGCCACAGCTCGGTGCACACGACGTCGCAGGGGTTGGAGATGCTCACGAAGATGCCATCAAAGCCGGCGTCGACGATGCGCTTGGCAAAGGTGCGGGCGGCGTCGGTGGTAAAGAACAGCTCGCCGTCGCGGTTGCCGGCGGCCAGCGCGACCTTGCCGGCGGCGTTGACGATGACGTCGCAGCAGGCAAGCTCCTCGTAGTGGTCGTAGCAGTTGACGATCTTGGTGTTGTACGGGACAAACGAAAGGGAGTCGCGCAGGTCCTGGACCTCGGACGTCACCTTGGCCTGGTTGATATCGCACAGGTACAGCTCATCGGCAATGCCCTGCATGAGCAGACTGTTGGCAACATGTGCTCCTACGTGGCCCTGGCCGACCACACCGATCTTACGCGTCTGGTACATATATGTATCCTTTCGGCCGAGTTTTTCGCGTCGAACCATTGTAGCGTCCTGCTGTTACTTTGCTAGGCTAAAGTGCCGTAGATTTTGGGACATGCCTTAATCTCTACTTTTGGAGTGATTTGGGCCGTTGACGGCATCGCTGGGCGATGCGCTCGCGCGGATGGGGCCGGTCGTTGTACCATAGCTGCAACTGACTCGTAAGGAGCATCCATGCCCATTCGTATCCCCGACGCTCTCCCTGCAGCCGCGCAGCTCGAGAGCGAGAACATCTTTGTCATGACCGAGTACCGCGCGCTGCACCAGGACATCCGTCCGCTGCGCGTGCTCATCCTCAACCTCATGCCCACCAAAATCGCCACCGAGACGCAGATCATGCGCAAGCTCTCCAACACGCCGCTACAGGTGGAGGTGGACCTGCTGCGTACCAAAACGCACGAGGCCACGCACGTGAGCGCCGGCCACCTAGAGACGTTCTACCGCACGTTCGACGACATCCGCGACATCCACTACGACGGCCTGATCATCACGGGCGCGCCGGTGGAGCAGATGCCGTTCGAGGAGGTCGACTACTGGCCCGAGCTCTGCCAGATCATGGATTGGTCCACCACGCATGTGCACTCTACGCTGCATATTTGTTGGGGCGCGCAGGCGGGGCTCTACCATCATTACGGTATCCAGAAGTACGATCTGCCGGCAAAGGCGAGCGGCGTGTTCGAGCATTATCTGGTGAAGCCGCAAAGCCCGCTGGTCCGCGGCTTTGACGACCGCTTCTATGCCGTACATTCGCGCAACACCGACGTGCGCCGCGAGGACGTGGAGGCCGAGCCGCAGCTTGAGGTCGTGGCCGTGTCCGACGAGGTGGGCCTGTACATCGTCAAGTCGACCGACAGCCGTCGCTTCTTTGTCTTTGGCCATCCCGAGTACGACACCGATACGCTGCGCCTGGAGTACGAGCGCGATGTGAAGCGCGGGCTCAACCCGGAGGTGCCGGCGCACTACTTTCCGGGTGACGACCCCTCCGCCGAGCCGCGCAACGTCTGGCGCAGCCAAGCTCAGCTGTTCTACACCAACTGGCTCAACTACTACGTCTACCAGACCACGCCCTACGACCTGGCCCGCGCCGGCGAGGAGCACTAGGCTGCGGCCGTGGCTGTGACTGTGCTCACGGCATGACGAGCGTGGATTATCGGACACGCGAGCGTGGATTTTCGGACGTTTACAAATCGAGCGTGGATAATCTCCCACTTTTGGCTTGAAACTAGGCTCAAAACGGGAGATTATCCACGCTCATTTTTTAGGCATGTAGATGCCGATGGCTCGGCTAAGAGACGGTGCGTGCAGAGGCAAGTTCGCATTTGGCGTGGTCTTGAATCTCGACGGGTTTTTCTTTCTGATAATCCGATGGACCAAGGCGCCAAATTGTGGAGAGAGGGACCTCTCGACAACCGCCCTACCTGCAGATATAAGTCATCAGCCTAAAACGCCCAAAACCGTCAAGCATTTGGTCAGCGCCTGGACAGCATTTGGTCAGACTTCGCATGAAACCGTCTGGTACGTTTGCGCCGTTCCAAGAGTTGGGAGGCGACATGGGAAACATGACGGCGAATCAAAGGCTTACAAGTCACATTAAAGCATGCGAACAGCAGATGAGCTGCGTGTACGCACGCACGACGGCGGAGGCAAAGCAGATTGAGCGGCGGGTGGCGGCGGGAAGTCTAGAGGCGGTCATGCCGGGGCTGTATGCGCGTCCGGATTATTGGTCCGAGCTCAAGTTTCGGCAGCGTTATCTGCATCGGGTGCGGGCCCTTGCGCAAAAGCATCCCGACTGGACGTTTTGCTCCTATACGGCGGCTGTTATCTATGGCCTTTCGGTTTCGCATGCCAATTTGGCGCACATCCATATCGCCGTGGCGCCGGCGCAATCGACGACGCCCGGCTCTCAGGTGATTCGCCATCGTTATGCTCGTCAAACACGGGCAATCCAGATGGATATTGCCGTGACCGATATCGATCAAACGATTACGGATTGCCTGGTCGATGCATCGTTTGTCGAGGGACTGATCATTGCGGACTCGGCGCTTCATGAGCAGCTGTTGTCGAAGGAGCATCTCGTTGAGGCAATCAACAAGCTTGGCTTAAATCGTCGCGGTGTTGTGACGGCGCGAAGTGTTGCGTGGTATGCCGATGGCCTGTCAGAAAGCGGCGGCGAGTCCAAGGCGCGCGCCCTGATGATCGAGCGCGGCTGGCAGACGCCGGAGCTGCAAGTTGAGCTGTTCGACCCGGTTGAGCCGGGGCGGCCGTATCGCGTTGACTACTTGTGGCGTGTGGGCGACCGGCTGATTATCGGGGAGTTCGACGGATTCGTTAAAAGCGAGAAGGCGGCGGAGGAGGGCAAGCTCGCGAAGGCGCAGTTTGATGAGCGCCAGCGCGAGTCGAGGCTTTCGCTGCTTGATAACTGCAAGATCGTGCGCTTGTGCTGGGATGATCTAAGGGATCCGACAAAGCTCGATCGCAAGCTCAGGGTCGCCGGCGTGCCGCGTGCGTGTTGAGGCGGTTGCAGGGCGTTGAGCCGCACAAGCGTGGAAATCCGGACGGACGAGTGTGGAAATCTGGACGCGCATTGGTTAAGCGTGGATTTTCGGACACACGAGCGTGGATTTTTGGACGCTTGTTGAATGAGCGTGGATAATCTCCCGTTTTTGGCTCGTAAGGGGGCTCAAAGTGGGAGATTTTCCACGCTCATCTTGCGGGTGCGATACAGCGGCGATCAGGCGCTGATGATGTGGGGTAGCGGCAGGTCGTGAGCGTCGGTGGGAACGCGGTCGACACGCTGCTCGTCAAAGGCGATGCCGATGATTTGGCATGCGGGCGAGAGCATGGGCAGATAGCGGTCATAGCAACCGCCGCCGTAGCCCAGGCGCGCGCCGGCGCGGTCGAATGCTACGAGCGGCACGATAATCATGTTGAGAGCCTCGGCAGGCACGATAGGGAAGCGACCGCTGTCGATGTCTGTGGCCGCGAAGGCCCGCGTGGGGTGGGCGATAAACGGCGCCGCGGACGCATCGTCGGCGGCAACTGCCCGCATGCACATGCGCTGGCCACAAGCTGCGGCGTCTGTTGCCGAGAACATGCACGGATAGGCCACGCGCCAGCCGTGTTTGGCGGCCGCAGCGGCAAACGCGGCTGGGTCGACCTCGGAACCCATCGCGGCATAGACGGCAACGGTGTGCGGCGCTGCGGTACCCAAGTGATCCAACAGCTCAACAAGCCGCGCACAGATAACGGCAGACTTCGCGGCCCGCACATCCAAATCAAGAGCGTCG
>CAJLLB010000117.1 GCA_905207425.1 uncultured Collinsella sp. | reverse complement strand
GACTTGCAGCGACGGACCTCAGGACACTCTTACACCACGTCTGCGCGCGCGACCAGACGATGCCAGCGGATTGGGCGAAGGGCTCGCGTGCCCGCCGCACGAGCGTGGAAAATTGGACACTCGCCAAACGAGAGTGGATATTCGGACGGACGAGCGAGGATTTCCGGATACCTATCGAACGAGAGTGGATATTTGGACGGAATTTGCCGCAAAAGCCCCAAAAACCGTCCAAATATCCACTCTCGATATCCGACCGTCCGAAAATCCTCGCTCGTCCATCACTCGCGTATCTCTCGTCCCTCATTCGTCTCTAATATGAGAGATGACAGGAAGATGAGAGAAAAATATGAGAGATAACTGAGCAGCAAAGAGACAGGCAATCATGGTATTGTCTCAATACCAATTGTTCTACCAGCAAAAATATGTATAAATGAAGCAAATGGTAGACATTCCATCTCTCATCTATCTCTCTATCTCTAAGCCGAGAGATAGAGAGATAGATGAGAGATAATTTCGAGAGATAACTGAGAGACGAGGGAAATCTATCCGCGGCATTCTCCGCAGGACCGAGCGAAAGGACGTGCAGATGAACGAAAACGAGCTGACCGGTCTGCTTGAGTCTTTAAGGCGTATGGGCTCGGATGATCTTAACGTCGAAGTGAAGGAGAGCGCCACGACGCTTTCCCGCGATGTGTGGGAAACGGTGAGCGCATTCGCGAACACTGCCGGCGGAATCATCGTGCTCGGAGTGAGTGAGCGCGCAGGTTTTGTCCCGGTTGAGAACTTCGAGACCGAGAAAGTGCTCAACCAATTTGTGTCAGGCATGGGTGATGCGGGCGGTCGAGGAAAGCTGGCCAATCCGCCTAAATACACGATCGAGCGAGTGGAGCTTCAGGACGTCATCGTTCTCGTCATTACGATTGAGGAGCTCGATCCGTCGAGCAAGCCCTGCTATGTCATAGAGCGGGGCGCCCAAGGCGGCAGCTACAAGCGCATCGATGACAAAGATGTGCCGCTTTCATCGACCGAGGTGCTCGCATTGGCGTCATACGGTCGAGCGACTCCGAGCGATCGCGATGCGGTGCCCGGCGCGGTCGCAGGCGATCTTGACGAGGCCCTGGTCGACCGCACGATAGAGCGTGCTTTCTCGCTGACACCCCGGGCAATGCGCGGCGCGCCGGACAAACAAACGAAGCTGGAGCGCCTAAATTTCCTTGATTCCCAGGGCAATGTCACCAAGGCTGGACTCCTAGTTGCGGGCACCTACCCTCAGCAGTTTTATCCCAAGCTCTTTATCGACATGGCTGTCTATGCGGGGACCCGGAAAGGCACGGCGGGGTCGCTGAGGTTCATGGACCGCACAATCTGTGAGGGAACGTTGGGCGAGATGATCTCGGATGCTGTCGCGGCCGTCGCCAAGAATTTGCGGCGAACCTCGACCGTCCAAGGCGTCTCGCGTGTCGACTCGCTGGAGATTCCCGAGGAGGTCCTGCGCGAGGCAATCGCCAACGCCGTAATCCACCGAGAATACGGAGATCGGTTCTGTGGGCAGTCGATCGCTGTTGACGTCTTTGATGACCGTATCGAGGTGACGAACCCCGGCGGCCTATACGGGGGAAAGACTCGCGAGAACTTGTTTGACGGCAGCTCCCGATGCCGTAACGCGACGCTCGTGAAACTCATGTCGATTGTCCCGCTGCCGGATGGCGCAGGTTCGCCGGCTGAGGGCAATGGCTCGGGCATCCCGATGATGATCGATGCCATGCGCGCGCATGGTCTGGCCGAGCCCCTGTTCTGCCCGGGGTTCGATCGGTTCAAGGTCGTACTTTACCGTTCAAAGATCGAGCCGGTCGATCATGGCGGGGGCTTAATTGTGACGGCACTCAAACACTACGGCGAGCTGGGGACGCGTGAGCTGGCAGAACGCACGGGGCTTACAATTTCCCAGGTTAGGTCGCGTGTCAACGCGCTCATTGCTCAAGGCGAGCTTGAGCCCACGGCGCCGGCGACAAGCCGCAACCGCAAATATCGACTGTCAGAGCGCGTGGAATAAATGCGTTAGTGGACGAGGCGACCCAATAATCGACCCTCGATTGGCGCCCACTAAGGTAAAGCGGTTGTTGCCCAGTCGACGGTGATGCTAAAGACTCGGCTTACGCCGGCATGGCCCCGAACCCGTCCATCAAGAACAGCCTAAGAACCAGCTTGATGACATATCCCGGTTTGACTTCAGCCGTGCCAAAGACGCTGCGCTTGGCGAGCTCGCTGCAGTATGCGTAGATATCGCGGATAAGGTCTGCGCCCGAAAGCGTAAACATGTAGCCTGCGTCCGAAAGCTCATTGGGCGCGGCGGGCAACTTGGCCATGTGGCAGAACGTTTGCAGGTCGGGCGCCATAACATTCTGGTAGTCGAGGTGGCCGCTGGTATCCTGTGCGGCAAGCTCCAATTGGCGCACAAAATCCAGCGCCGCCGCTAACACAAAGCTCGGCGTAGGCGCATTGACGTCCTGAGTGGTCGCCACAAGCCTGCCCGCCGCCTGCGTGACAAGCCAAGCGACCTCGCGCTGGCAACGCACAGCCTTGCGCGTAACCGGCTTGATAGACGAAGAAGAAACGCTCCCCTTAGGCGGATTCGAAGCAGCCATAAGGCCCTCCCATGAACGATCCGGCCCAACAAGCCCGGATGAAACACGTGCTACATCAGTATACAGGGGAGTGGGATGGAAAAAACGGAGTCGACAGCGTGAACTGCCGGCTCCGGATTGCTTGCCTTAGAGGCCGTACACTTCGACCATAGCTTCACCAATGCGATGGGGCACGCCGGTGACGAGTGCGTTGCCCATGCAGAAGGCTCGATGGCCGTCAGTCATGCCCGTATCGGTCCAGCCTTTCGGGAATCCCTGAAGCTGATCGAGCTCGTCGGGAACAAGACGGCGGAAACGGCCATCGGGACATTCGATGACGTGCTTGAAGCGGCTCGCTCCCGTGCCGCCTTCTCCTGTGAGGATGGTGCGGCTCGGCTTGTCGGTGGCATCCGGGAAGCTCATGGCTCCCTCGGAATACGTGTACGTAAAGCCTGTTTTTTTGTTAGTGCGCTCTTCGCGCTTGCTGCCCTTAAGGTAGCGCCAGTCGGGAAGCTTTTCGTCGGAGATGTAGAACTGCTCCGGGACATCAGCCTCGTCGACAAGCACGTCGCCAAGCACGTGGCGCTCACCGTGATAGTTCTCGGCAAAGTCGCAGGTCAGAATATGACAGCCCTGCAGGACGCCAGCATTCTTGAATTGAGAGGTCTTTTGGCCGACGCCAAAACGAGTTGAGTTTTCGTAGGGGTCGGGCAAAACGTCGAGCTCGGACATCTCGTCGGGATAGATGGCGGGGAAGGCTTTAGCCATGACGCCGTTGTGCATGCGATCAACGAGATCAACCTTGCCAGCGTTCTTCTCGCAGAAGATGTAAACGCGCTTGCGACGCTGGGGAAAACCGTATTCTGCAGAGTTAACGACGCGCCATTCGACGGTGTAGTCGAGGTCGGCAAGGCAGCTCAAGATGATGGCGAAATCGCGACCGCGCTGTGACGCGGGCGACTTGAGCAGACGGTCAACGTTCTCAAAGAGACCGAAGCGCGGCTTCTTCATCTCGAGAAAGTGATAGATGTCCCACCACAGGACACCCTTCTTGCCCTCGATGCCGTGCGCCTGATTGAGCGGGCGTGCAACAGAGTAGTCCTGGCAAGGGAAGCCGCCGACGACCATTTGCACGTCGGGGATTTTAATTTCGCCGGCTTCAGCCTGCTCCAAGACCTTATTGATATCTTCGTTGACAACGGAATCTTCGCCAAAGCGGTCCATGTAACAACGTGCCGCAAACTGACGCGCCTTGGTTCCGGGCGGTTCCCACTGGTTGGCCCAAATGGTGCGAAAGGGCCCGGCGGGCTTCATATAAAACTCGGGATGTCGAGGGTCGGCATAGCCCTCGAGACCCAAACGAAATCCACCGACGCCCGCAAAAAGCTCGGCAATATTAATCTCAGACACGTTTCTCCAATCGCTACTGTGTCCGTTTATGGTGCTCACAACAATAGCCGATCGAGCGGACAAGATCAAGACCTCAATTTCATGGAGGAATATGCTGCCCTGAACTACCATGAGGTTAACTGCGACGTTCGGAGGTACCCTATGTCCAAGAAGCACCTCGATTTCAAGCGCATGCTTGACGATACTGATTTTTCTGACCCCTCTAGCATCGAGCGGTATGCTGCCAATCTCGACGGGATGACGTTTCGCGATATTCTTGAGCTTGGTATTGCGCCGGAGGGGGAGAGCGCGCCCAAGGACTTTGGCTCCAAAAAGTACAAGGGCGGTATGGGGACCCTGATCGAGGAGCGTTACTTTGGCTACAAGGCCAACAGCGACGACCGGCCGGACTTTCCCGAGGCGGGTGTCGAGCTCAAGGCAACGTGTTTTGACGTACTTAAAGACGGTCGTAAATCTGCCGGTGAACGTCTTGTCCTGACCATGATTCCTTACGACCGTCCCGTTTCGCTCGACTATGACAATTCGCACCTCAAGACCAAGCTCAGCAATATCCTGTTGATTTACTATGGCCGCGATCGTTCCATCGATAAATACGACCAACGCATTGAGCGTGCGGTCATGGTTCGTCTGCCCGAAGAGGATATGAAGATCATCCGCGCTGACTACGAGAAAATCATTTCGTACATTCAGGATGGTCGCGCAGACGAGCTGTCGGAGGGCATGACCACCTACTTGGGCGCCTGCACAAAGGGCGCAACCGAAGCGACAATGTGGGTCGACCAGTACTACGAGTACTTCAATACCGATACGGGCGAGATCGAACGCCGTCGCGCGAAGCGCCGCGCCTTTTCTCTCAAACGCTCGTACATGGACTATGTGCTTCATGCCTATGTTCTCGGTGCCCCGCGTATCGGCGAGAGCATCGTTCGAGGCGACGACGAGTCCATTGATTTCGAAAGTTACGTAACTGGACTTATCGAGCAACACTATGGCGAAACTGATCGCCAGATTGCGGAGCAATACGGGTTGGAGTACACGGGCAATAAGGCGCAGTGGACAACGCTCGTCTATCGTATGCTCGGAATCAAAAACAATGCTGCCGAGGAATTCGTCAAGGCAGGCATTTCCGTCCGAACCGTTCGAGTTAACAACAGGGGGCACATCGAACAGGCTATGTCGTTCCCACCGTTTGAGTTCAAGCGTTTGATCGAGGAAGACTGGGAAACGTCGCCTTTTCATGCGTGCCTTGAGACCAATCGCTTCTTCTTCGTTGTGTTTCGCGAGGACCACGATGGCGTGCTGCGTCTCGACCGTTGTTTGTTCTGGGCGATGGGAGAAAACGAAATCGAAGGCCCCGCGAAAGCTTGTTGGGATGAGACGCGAAAGGTAATACGTGAGGGCGTTGAGCTCAACCCGTATCGGGATGCAAGCGGAAAGCTCAAAGTGACTAACAATCTGCCCGGTATGGCGGACAACCCAATTGTTCACGTTCGCCCGCATACGTCAAAAGCGGCTTACAAGTTTGCCGATGGAACAGAGACCGGTGACATCGCAAGGAATGCTTGCGAACTGCCCGATGGGCGCTGGATGACGAAGCAATCGTTCTGGTTCAACAAGGGCTATCTGGAGCACATTCTGGGGCTGTAGCGTTTTCGCATGGGATTCTCAACGGCGTTCTGTTCGTAACGTCGCTATTTCTGATCGCGGCTCCGCCTCGCCATTACCTATGACG
>CAJLLB010000116.1 GCA_905207425.1 uncultured Collinsella sp. | reverse complement strand
TGCTCTAACCAACTGAGCTACACCGCCGGATGGAGCCTGCAACCAGACTTGAACTGGTGACCTCTTCGTTACCAACGAAGTGCTCTACCGACTGAGCTATACAGGCACTTGACGGGTGGGAGCTATAGGATTCGAACCTATGTAGGCAGAGCCAACGGGTTTACAGCCCGTCCCCATTAACCACTCGGGCAAACTCCCAATCGTTCAAGTATCCGCAGGTTCTTTGGTCTTTTGGACCGCCGCCCCCGCGAACGAAAAAGATAATACGATGCAACCTTGGGGGCTGTCAACGAAAACCTCTAGATACACGGTACCGGGCGTATCTATATACCTTTGACCTGCGCTTTTGTTGAGTTTGAATATGAAGAGCGGTGGATTTGGTCGTTGTGGCGACGTTTCCCAAGGTAATACTTTGGTGTGGTGGAGTATTCTTATTGACTACGTCTCCGTGACGGACCCATTCGCACCTATATATGTTGCAGACGATGGTTTTCGGCGGCTTCCTGATTTATCTCAATCTGTAACAGTAAGAACGGTTTTCCTCCCCTACCTGTTATAGATCGAGACATTTCAAAGTGGTCCCGGTCATTGTCTCAATCTGTAACATCTAGACCGATATTTCCCTTCTAACTGTTACAGATTGAGATAAATGGACGGACCCTCAACCTTCCGTCTTGATCTGTAACAGTAAGAGGTCTTTTCCGCCTTTATCTGTTACAGATCAAGACAATTCTCGGCGGCTTCCTGATTCATCTCAATCTGTAACAGTAAGAACGGTTTTCCTCCCCTACGTGTTACAGATCGAGACATTTCATAGTTGTCCCGATCAGGAGCTCACGGCGTCTCGTCCATCTCCTACGCCGACTACGTCATCGCCATGGTCGACGAGGCCGAGCGCACGGGCTCCGATGCCCACGTGGGCGAGGGTCTCTATCGGCTCTATCGCTCGCTCGTGAACGTGCGCCCGCCTACGGAAATCTCCGATGAGTACCTGCGCATCGAGGACGCTTACTTGCAGGGACGCCTGCAGGAGCGCGGAATCGCCGAGGCACGTAAAGCGGAATCCGTAGGCGGACTCTTGCTGTGGCGCGGGGATATCACGCGGCTTCGCACGGACGCCATCGTGAACGTTGCCAACTCTCAGAGGCTAGGATGTGATCCTGCCGATTTTTGGGTAACCACCCACTCGGCGTAGTCGTTATAAATGTACTTGTGCTCCCAGATGCCATCAGCTGAGCCTGTGCACTCGTCAATCTGGCAGTCGTGGTAGAGGTCGTCCGCGAAGCCCTCAATTACGTCCAACAACTCGAGGCGCTCGGTGTACTTCGCAGGGATTCCGCTAAAGCCCAGTCTCGCCCCGAGAATGTTGCCGCACACCGCGCCGGTGGAGTCCGAGTCACCGTTGTGGTTCACGGCAGCAACGATCCCCGCCTCGAAGTCGTGCTCGTGTCGCAGTGCACAGAATACGGCTATGGCCAGCGTCTCCTCGGCCACCCATCCCTCGCCGAGCTCGTGGATGCAGTCAAGGTCGACCTTGGAGGAGTTGGCGAGACGCAGCGCGTGCATAAGAAGGCCTTGCAGTTCCTTCACATGTTTAGCATTCGGATAGGCTTCGGGAAGCGCGCCCAACGCACCCATGACAGCTTCGCGCACGCTGCAACCTGGCTTGTGCGTCAGCATGCTCACAATCACCGCGAGCGCTCCGGCGGGCAGCCAGCCCAACGCGTGGCCGTGCGTGAGGGCAGCACACTCCGCGCCAAGCCGGAGGGCGTCGGCATAGCCGCTGCAGTGGGTGCCAGCTTCAGGGTCAAGGTAGAGCCCTGCCGGAGCCACGCGCATCACGCCGCCACAGCCCTTGCTGCTGTTGACGGGGCGCTCGGTCGTCCCCTCGCACCCCTCCGCGCAGGCGGAGAGGCACGTGTTCCCCGGCGCGCGCTGCTCGAAGAACTCGGGCACGCCGACGAGCCACGAGTAGTGGTAGACGCTACTCCGCCCTTCGTCGAGCGGATACCTCTCGGTCTGCGTGCGGTACCAGTCTCCGTAGCAGTAGCTGACATAACTTTCATACGGCCCCATAATGCCGCGCGTCATCCCACGCGTGGTACCTAAGAGCAGGCCGTTTGCTGTGAAGAGAGTCATCTGCGTATCGTCGGAGAAGTGCGCCACGCCTTTGGCATCGAGTTCGTACTCGGTTATGCCACGCTCACCATAGCGGGAGAAGATGTGCTCCTCGCCCCAGAATTCCACGGCGTATCCAAGCGCGTCGCCTGCGGCCCCGCCCACGAGGCAGCCCCGGTATTTGTCGAGATCTTTCATGAAGCTCCCTTATGCCTAATCGTTTACAACAAAGGCCATCAAATCCTCGGGTGTCTCGAACACATGGTATCCGAGCTTGGTCACGAAAGAGCGCTCCTCGGGCTCGCTATCGACCATGAGGGCGACCGGTTCGCCGAGGCCGGTCTGCAAGCCGTCCGGCCATGCAAGGTCAACGATCACGGTCTTAGACGTGCCGCTCACTCCGAAGTTCGCCGCCCCGTGCCCGTAACCCCTCTCCGTCAACCAGTCCGAGAGCCCGGAGAGAGCCTCGTCATCGTGGTCGAGGACGCTCGCGGCCCCCGGCTGTTTGAAGGCGGTGGGCAGCTCACCCAGGTCTTTTCCTCTGTAGAGGGCAGATAGGATCGCGTTGGCCTTCTCGGAGAGAAGCTCGCGCCTCCGGGCGAGGAAGGCCTCGTAGTTCTCGATTTCCCAGAGGGAAGGGTCGTCGGTCGGCACGGCGTGAGATTCGACCGCTCCGGGGTTTGCGGCGACGTAACCCGGCAGGTAGTCTGAGGGGAGCTTGTCCGAGATCTCCAGGTTTGTCTCCTTGGTTAAGAAGGCGTAGTTGGCGAGCTGGTTCACCATCGACTTGTTGCGGTCGGCGGCGTAGAGCACCTTCTTGGGGAAGATGTGGTGCACGTCGAGCGACGAGTTCTTGCCGAGAAGGTGAGAGTTGAGCTCGATTCCGTTGCCCCAGTCGCGAGCATGCCCCATGCGGGCGAGAAGGTACATGAGCGGGTAGAGGCGCGCTCCCGTGCTCCATCCCCAGAAGTCATCGGGGTGAAGGCTTAGGTCGGGCCTGTTGGTCTTTATGAGCCTGAGCAGTCCGTCGATCCCCTCGCCACCCTTGACAGCGTTTATATTCTGGGCAAGCACACTCTCGGTGGAGCCTGCGTAGCGCCCCCAGAGGAAGACGTGGACATGCCAGTAGAGTAGGCGGTCCCACTCGGCCGAGGTAAGCTTGCCTCCCTTCTGGTCTATGACCGCAATCATCGTGGCGATGGAAAAGGGGCTGCCGAGGACGCGGGTATGGTCGAGTCCAAGTCTGCCCGCGATATGGTCGAGGCAGGTGCCCACGAGTTGGACGGTCTCCTTGAGTCCCTTTTGAATCTCCGACACGGAGAAGCCATCGAGAGCGGAGAAGTACGCCGACTTCGCGAGGTGAACAGTCAGGCAGCGCAGCAGCCAGTCGCGTGTGAAGTCGTATCCCTTGGCCGAGAAGCCATCGAGAGCCTTTTGCATCTCATCGCGCATGGCGGGCCATTCCGCGCAAATCTTGGCGAGCGTGAGGTCGCCCTTGCTAAGCTTCGTGCCGCCCGAGTTCACGCTGTTGAAGATATCCACGACTACGTCGATGGTTTTGTCAGGGCCGGTCACGGTCTGGGAGAGCATCTCAGTCTGCTTGATCTGCTCTATGCGGTTGAGTCGCGTGAGGGACAACGTGAAGGTCGGGTCGTCAAGGCCGGCGGCCTGTTTGATGTTGACGGCTTCCGTTACGGCTCCGGATTGGTAGACCTCGGTTACCGAGACCCACATGGGGTCGCCCTTCATCTTGGGGGCACGGAACTCGAATACCTCATCCTTGATGTTGAACATGAGATCGGCGAATGCGCGCTTGTCGCCCTCAAAGAAGGGTGGTTCCTTGCCACGCATGATGCCGTAGAGCGACGTCATGCGCTGCTGGCCGTCGAGAATGAGGTTGACGACACCTTGCCCGATGACCTTCTCGCCTTTGATGTCCGCGTCTTCCACGGGAGTTTGCCACAAGAGCATCGTGCCTACCGGATAGCCCTTGTACAGTGACGTCATGAGTTTGCGCACCTGCGCGCGGTTCCATACGTAGCCGCGCTGGAACTGCGGCATCGCGTAGTCACCCGAGTCGATGCGGTTGAGGATGTCGGCTATGGTGCTCATTGTCGATGCCTTTCAGGTTCGATCGCCTCGAGGTCTCAACAAACATGACAGAGGCGAATTGCGCAACAATAGCTCTATTTTACTCTTCACTGCCAAGCTCCATTGGAGCGCTGGATGCGGATTCGGGAGGGTTCTTCGGCACCCGCGTATGATTAGATGACGGTGAGAATTGTGTCGTTCCAACTGTGGATGCAAGGCGTGCACCTGTGTCCCGATCATCATTGTCTCAATCTGTAACATCTAGACCGACATTTCCCTTCTAACTGTTACAGATTGAGATAAATGGACGGACCCTCAACCTTCCGTCTTGATCTGTAACAGTAAGAGGTCTTTTCCGCCTTTATCTGTTACAGATCAAGACAATTCTCGGCGGCTTCCTGATTCATCTCAATCTGTAACAGTAAGAACGGTTTTCCTCCCCTACGTGTGCATCCCAACGCCCCAATCGAAAATTAACGCGAGCCAGAACCTAATCTGTTCCCTGGATCACCGTCAGCAAATCCTCGTAGCTGTGCACCACGTCACAGCGCTCGCCCTCGGAATCCCAGAACACGTAGTCCTGGATGCAGCGGCTCGTCTCCAGCGCGCGGCCGACGTTGCCGGGTATGCGCTCGGCGAAGATGGTGGAGTCGTACCGCTCATCGAGCTTGTGGTACGCGATGTGGTCGACCACCATCGTCGCCTTCTCGGCCAGGATGCAACGGGAGACCTTGGTCACAGTATGTTCCAACCTCCGGACGAGAGCAGTGGGATGAGATATACAGAGGCTTCTTTTCGGCCTGAATTGCTTCAAATATCTCTGGTTGAATCGTTCTGATACCAAATCGATACTGCATTAGATGCTACGCCTGAACGGCCTTCGTGGTCGAGGACTTAATTTGCTTGAGACCGACGAGCGCGATGCCGAGCGTCACGACGGCGAGGACGGCGACGGTCGCGAACCCACCGGTGTGCCCGTACGCGTCGATGAACGGCCCGGCGATGGCAGAGCCGCACGACGAGCCGATGGCGCAGAGGGTCCCCGTCCACGCGACAGCCTCGGTAAAGCGCATGGGCGACACCAGGTGCATCACGATCTCGTTGCCGTTGACGAAAGTCGGCGCCTGGCACAGGCCAGCCGCCAGGTAGATTGCGCCAATCACCCACAGGCTCGGTGCGAGGACGAACAGGCTCAGGCCGCAGCACAGCACCACGAGGCAGGTGTAGAACCTCCGCCACAGCGGGGTCTTCCAGCGGATGGCGCCGGAGAAGAGCGCGCCGACGAGCGAGCTAAACGAGAAACAGGAAATCACGAGGCCCGAGACCTGCGGCATGCCCACCTCACGCGCGAACGCCACAATGGAGACACTCGTTGCGTTCTGGAACGCGCCGAGCCCGAAGTACACGGCGCACAGCGCGACCATACCCGGTCCCCAGATCGACTGCGGGCGCGTGACGGGATTCGCGCGGCCGGCGCGCCTGGAGCCGTCTGCGCCCGTGGCAGCGTCCGCGCCCGCGTCGAGCAGCGCGCCCGCGCGGTCGAGCACGTCCGCCGTGACGCCGATGGCGGCGGCGA
>CAJLLB010000115.1 GCA_905207425.1 uncultured Collinsella sp. | reverse complement strand
TTAAGCTTTCGGTTGCTCGCAACACTGCCGCCGACGACATTGCGCTGCCCACCAAGGTGACCCTCAACATGTCTGATGGCTCGACGAGGACTGCTGCCGTCACGTGGAATAAGACTCCGCTCACGGCAGATGCCTTGGGCAAGCTGGGCGATGTTGCGCTTGAGGGCAAGGTAGAGGGCACTTCGGTTAAGGCCAAGTGCACGGTCACGGTCGTGAAGAGCGATGCCGAGATTCCGGCGTCTGTTGAGCCTGTCGCGGGCGTTAGCGTTCCCGAGGGCGCATCGGCCGACGCCGTGCGTGATGCGCTCAAGGGCGTGAAGGCGACGGTCCTTATGAAGGACGGCAAGACGACGGCGGAGTCCGAGATCACATGGACTGAGGTTCCTGCCGCGGCCGACACGTACGGCAACAGCGTCGTCGCCAAGGGCGTGACGGTGAACGGCAACCTGCCTGTCGAGGTCATTGTTACCTCCACGACGACGATCAACAAGGTTGCCGAGGTACCGCAGATTACGGTCGAGCGCGATGCCAAGGCCGACACCGTGACGGGACAGCTGCCCAAGAAGGTTGCCGTGACGTACTCCGATGGCCACACGGATGAGGCCGCGGTCACATGGAATATGGATGGCCTGGACAAGCAGCTTGCCGCTGTTGGCGAGTACACGATCGAAGGCTCCGTCGAGGGTACGACGCTCAAGGCGACCTGCAAGCTGGTCGTCGAGACGCCGGCAAGCGAGATTCCCGTGAGGCCTGCGACGTTCGCTCCCGTTGAGGTGTTTGAGGCAAGCTCTGCCGACGATGTGCTCAAGGCGCTGCCCAAGAAGGTCTCCGTGATGATGAAGGACGGCAGCCAGGAAGACTACGATGTCGATTGGGAGAATGTCCCCGCACTGGATTGGGGTGCCGATGATGTGACCGTGGACGGTAAGGTTCGCGGTACGGATCTGACGGTCAGCTGCAGAGTGATCGTTAAGCCGCGCCCGGCGGCCAAGGACCTCGTTATCGTTGACCAAAACGGCAAGGCCACGACTGCCGAAACCGTGCTCAAGGTAGAGCGCGGCAAGGCAATTGACCTTGCTGCCGCGGCGAGCAATGCGGCCGATGGCGCTCTGTTGCGTGGTGCCGTGACGTGGACCTCGTCCGACCCGACGATCGCTACGGTCGAGAACGGTAAGGTCAAGGCTCTCAAGAACGGAACCGTCGTCATTACCGCGACGATGCCCGTTGACGGTGACGCCGCGGCGATTGCGACGCTTGCCGAGGATGGCGCTGCAGAGACGCCGGCGCCTCAACAGCTCACCGCTTCGGTGACCGTCGAGGTTGTTGAGCCTGCTGTCGTGCAGAAGCCGACGAGCGGCAAGGATAACAGTACCAAGCCCGATGCCAAGGATCCTTCGGGCAAGAAGAATGGCAAGAAGGCCGCTAAGGGAAGCCTGGCCGAGACGGGCGACAATACTGCCGTGACCGTCGCGGCGCTTGGCGGAACTGGCCTGCTGGCGCTGATTGCCGCAGCGATTGAAAAACTGCGTCATCGTACGGAGTAAGGCTGCGAGCTTAGAGCATTAGGGCTCTAGGACTCAAGAAGGCCTCCCGGTTCTCTTCGGGGAATCGGGAGGCCTTTCGTTTGACTGCAGGGCAGCTAATTTGGGACGGGGCTTTTGCCTTGAGCGGACAGCTTGCCACGAAATGGGCCTATCTACTACGTTTTACCGACTACCCTCGACCACACGGAACATCGCGAAACAAAAACCGCAGGTAGACGGCTTGCTGGTTTTCAAAAAAGACCCGCATGGTCGACCCATGCGGGTTAAACGTAGTAGATAGCCCGTTTTCGTGGCGCGGCGTTAGCGGAATGTGCCAAAGGGGCTGTCCCTTTGTCACATTGGCTAGTCTAGGCGGAGCGGATCGTGGGGGTAGGCGTTGAGAATCTCGACGCCGTTCTCGGTCACCAGGGCTAGGTCTTCGATGCGGACGCCGGTGCGGCCGGGGAGGTAGATGCCTGGCTCGATGGAGAAGGTCATGCCCGGCTCGACGACCTGCTCGTTGACGAGCGAGACGTCGCCCGGCTCGTGGTCTTGCAGGCCGATTGAGTGCCCCAGGCGATGCGTAAAGTACTTGCCGTAGCCCGCGTCCTCAATCACGTCGCGCGCTGCACGGTCCAGGTCGCACATGCGCGCGCCCGGTGCGATGAGCGCCTCGGCGGCCTCGTTGGCACGGCGCACGATGTCGTAGATGTGTGCCGTCTTCTCGTCCGGCTCGCCCCAAAAGAACGTGCGTGTCATGTCCGAGCAGTAGTTGCAGCGGCGTCCGCCAATGTCGAATAGCACCACGTCGCCGCGCTTGAGCACAGTGTCGTCTGGTTCGTGATGCGGGTCGCCTGCGTTGGCGCCAAAGCTCACGATCGGCGGAAAGCTAAAGCCCTCGCAGCCGTGCTTGCGATACAGGCCGAGCATCTGGTCGGCAATCTCGCGCTCCGTCACGCCTTCGTGGACGAGCTTGATCACGTCGGCCATCACGGTGTCGTTGGCTGCCGAGGACATGCGCATAAGCTCCTGCTCGGCGGCATCCTTGTGGGTGCGCGCGGCGGTGACGGCAAAGTCGCCCAGGAAAAACTCGCTGGCGGCGTGGCGCTCCATGAGCGGCATCAAAAAGCCGGAGCGCATGACGGTGTCGATGCCGAGTGGCTTGGTTGTGTCGATCTCACTCGCGATGGCATCGGTTACGACGTCGGTATCGGTGTGGTAGGCGACGCGGGCATTGTCGTATTCCGGCAGCTGGTGTAGAGCGTTGACTAGGATTACCGGCTCGGCATTGCGCGCGAGCAGCACGCCACAAAAACGCTCGAACATATCGGCATAAAACCCGGTCAGATAGTAGATCGACCACGGGTCGTTCACAAGCAGCTGCGCGCCGGGGTGCTGAGCCTCGAGCGCATCGAGCACGCGCGCCACTCGCTGGTCATCGACATGTGCCATGAAACATCCTTTCGCTAGGGTGCCACCATGGTATCCCCAATGCCAGGGTAGTCAATTTGCGACGGGGTTATTTTAGCTGCGTCCAACATGCGGAATGATTTTTCTGGGACGGGGATGAAATAATCATTGGGCACCCAATGATTATTTCATCCCCGTCCCAGAAAAATCATTTGAGCGAACGTTCGGGCAAAAGTAGCTAAAAGAGGCCCGTCCCAAATGGGCTGGTTTCAAAAGTATGGTGGATTACGGGGCTGGACCTGTATTACTTGATCATGAGAAGAATCGCGAAATTAAAACCGCAGGTAGACGGCTTATCAAAAATCGAAAATTGCCGGTATGGATGGGGGTCTCCGAATCAGCCCCGTAATCCAGCATAGTTTTGAAATGGCACTAAAGTGGGCACAGGCTATATACCGATTCCAAGGATAGTTGCGGTGGAATAGTTCCTGGATGTCGGGGTTTTGGCGGAAATCAGGAACTATTTCACCGCAATTGAGGAGGGGCGGGGTGGATGGCGGGGTAGCTAAAAGAGTCTCGTCCCTAATTAGCTACTTGGGCTCGGTCGATGTCCATGCTGGCGATTAGGTTGATGTTGGTGTCTAGGAGGTTCTTCAGCACGATGTCGCCCATGCGTATGGGGGCGTTGACGACCAGGCCGCGGATGAGGGCCACGGCTTGGGCGTGGAGTTCTAGCGGGATGGCTTCGGCGGTGCGCACGGGGAGCAGGGCTTCGTCGCCGCCGGATACGGCCACGGTGGTGGTGAGCACGCGCATGGGGCGGGTGAGCTCCTGATGCGCGAACTTATCGCCGCGCGGGCAGCTATTGCCGGTCACGGAGCGTACCGCCGCAACGTGGCCATCGGCGTTGCGCTCGACTTCAACGGTCAGAAGGCATTCGGATGGGCAGGTCGTGCAGTTGAACTGCAGCGTTTCGATCGCGTTCTTGCTCATGGTTTATGCCTCCTCAACGGGATCGACGGATAGGACAATCTCGCTGGCGCCCAGGTCGAGTGCGTGCTGAATCACCTTTGCCGGCAGTGGGAAGCTTTCCATAACGCTCGGCTTAAACGCGCGGACCTTGCCGGCGAACAGTTCCTCGCCGTCGGCCAAGATCTTCACGCGGGCGGCGTCGACGGGTCGGCGCACGCGGAAGTTGAGCTTGGTGAGCGCCACGGCCGTAATGCGTCCCGGCAGCGCGTAGCCCGCGATGTCGGCGGGGGAGACCGTGAGCTCGCAGCCTGTGCCCGCAGCGCACGCCTCGGCGCCGTCCAACGCCCACGCCGCCGCAGCCGCACCGGCGCGCTCGGACTCGGTCGTCACGTTGTCGGCCAGGTCGTGCACGTGCAGCACGTTGCCGCAGGCAAAGATGCCCGGCACGCCTGTCTGCAGGCTCTGATCCACCACGGCGCCGCGCGTGCGCGGGTCAAGCTCTACGCCCGCGGCAACCGAAAGCTCGTTTTCGGGAATCAAGCCCACCGAAAGCAGCAGTGTGTCACACGGAACAACGCGCTCGGTCCCCGGAATGGGCGCGAGGTGCTCGTCGACCTGGCTCACCTCGACGGCCTCCACGCGGTCGTGCCCGATCACGCGTGTGACTGTGGTGGACAGGTGCAGCGGAATGCCAAAGTCGTCCAGGCAGTTCTTGACGTTGCGGCGAAGGCCGTTGGCGTACGGCATGAGCTCGTACACGCCCTCGACGGAAATCCCCTCGAGCGTGCAGCGGCGTGCCATGATCAGCCCGATGTCGCCCGAGCCCAAAATGACGGCACGCGAACCGGGCTTGAGATTTTCGATATTGATGTATCGCTGCGCCAAACCTGCCGTAAACACGCCGGCGGGGCGGCTGCCAGGGATCTTGATCTCGCTGCGGGTGCGCTCGCGGCATCCCATTGCAAGGACGACCGCACGTCCGGTGAGCTGCAGCATGCCGGCACGGCTCATGAGCGTGACGGTATGGAACGCGGCGGCTTCCGCGCCCTCGCCTGAATCGATCCCAAGCACCATGCTGTTCAGGAACAGCGCAATGTCGGTTGCGTGCACCTGGTCGATAAAGCGCTGCGCGTACTCGGGACCGGTGAGCTCCTGCTTAAAGTGCGACAGGCCAAAGCCGGGGTGGATGCACTGGCGGAGGATTCCTCCCAGGTGCCGCTCGCGTTCCACGATGGCCACGCGTGCGCCTGCCTTATGCGCGGCCATCGCGGCCGCCATGCCGGCAGGTCCGCCGCCGATAACGACCACGTCGAAGGCTTGCGTTTGTACGGCTTCTACTACGCCGCAATCAATCGCACTCGATTTGAATTCCGCCATCCTAGCGCACCCCCTTCAGTGGTCCCTCAACCAGCCAAGATCCGGCATCCTCCAACAATACCTCGCTGGGGTCGCAGCCCAACTCGCGCGCCAGGATCGCCACCACGCGGCTCTGGCAAAAGCCACTTTGGCACCGACCCATGCCGGCGCGACAGCGGCGCTTGACGCCTTCGACCGAAACCGCGCCCGGCTGGCGTCGGATCGCGGCCACAATCTCGGCCTCGGGCACCGTCTCGCAGCGGCAGACAATCTGTCCCCACGCGGGATCGGACTCGATCAGCTCCTCCTTGCGCGCCAGTGGTGCGCGGTCAAAGTCGTCCGGCGCGCGGCGAATTGGGTTCCAGTCCGCCCGCTCGTGCAGTTCCACGCCCGCCTCACGCATCACACGCTCCATGCGCTCGGCAATGGCCCGGAAGATCTCCACGTCCTCCTTCGCCTCACCGATGGGGTCGGCCACCTTGTTCGCCATGTACAGGAAGGGAGTGTGCGAGCTGGCCTGAATCCAGTCGTACTC
>CAJLLB010000114.1 GCA_905207425.1 uncultured Collinsella sp. | reverse complement strand
CCGGTGGGACCGAGCAGCAGGATGTTGGACTTGGCGAGCTCCACCTCGTCCATATCATCGTCGAGCTGCGAGTCCATGTCGTCGTCAAAGGCAGACACCGCGGCGCCGCCCTCGATCACGCGGCGATAGTGGTTGTACACGGCAACCGACATAGCGCGCTTGGCGTCCTCCTGACCCATGACATAGGCCGAAAGCTCGTCATAGATCTCGTGCGGCGTCGGCACGTGCGTGATGACCTGGCGGTCGTCCTCGAGCTCAAAGCCCTCGGTCTCGGGGTCCACGGCGGGCTGCCCAGCAGCCTGGCCGTGGTCGTTGAGGAAGCCTGGCAGCTTGCCGTTGCGGGCAGCGTCCATAAAGTCCGAAGCCAGCGACTCCTCCAAGATCTCGGAACAGGCGGCGACGCACTCGTCACAGATAAAGATGTTGGTCGGGCCCTTTACGAGGCGACGGACCTGGCCCTGCTCTTTTCCGCAGAAGGAGCAGCGGATGGGGTTGCCGTTCTCGTCAAAGTTATCCTGCATGTTACCTGCCATCCTAGGCGTCCTTCGCGGCCAGATCGCGCGAGGTGACGATACGGTCGATCAGGCCGTAGTCGAGGGCCTCGGCAGCAGTCAGGTAATTGTCGCGCTCGGTGTCGGCCTGGACCTTCTCGATCGGCTGGCCAGAGGCGTCGGACAGGATCTGGTTGAGCTCGCGACGGGTCTTCTTGATCTCCTCGGCAACGATCTCAATCTCGGTCTGCTGACCCTGGGCACCGCCGCTGGGCTGGTGAATCATGACCTTGGAGTGCGGCAGGCAGAAGCGCTTGCCCTTAGCGCCGGCCGAAAGCAGCACGGCGGCCATGGACGCGGCCATACCGACGCAGATGGTGGAGACCTGCGGCTTAATGAAGTTCATAGTGTCCAGAATCGCCAGGCCGGAGTAAACCTCGCCGCCGGGCGAATTGATGTAGAGCGAGATATCCTTCTCGGCATCCTGGCTCTCAAGATGCAGCAGCTGGGCAACGACCAGGTTGGCGCTGACGGAGTTGATCTCCTCGCCCAAGAAAATGATGCGGTCGTTGAGCAGGCGCGAATAGATATCGTAGCTGCGCTCGCCGCGCGGCGTCTGCTCGATAACGTATGGCACGAGGGCGGAATCGAACTTGGCGATCATACGCATCTCCATTTCTCTTACGGACCAATAATGGTTCTAGATAAACGTACGGTGCCCGCATGCTATGCATTGGCTGGCACCGTACGAAGCAACCGGATAACCGGTGTATAACTTTACCCCATCACGGGCGCACGCATGCGCTCGCGGGCAAGGTGGCGAGAATTACTCGGCGTCCTTGGCGGTCTCGTCGACCTCGGTCACCTTGGCGTTCTCGACCAGGTGGTCGACGGCCTTGGAGCGACGTATGGACTCGCGGACGGCAGGCATGCGGCCATCGGCGATGAACTCCGCCTTGGAAGCCTCGACGTCCTTGACGCCGGCCTTCTCGAACTCGGCGTTGACGTCGTCCTCGGTGACCCCGATCTTGAGCTCACGGGCGAGGGCGTCGAGAGCCAGGGACTCACGGGCAACGTCGTTGGCCTGCTTGTGCAGGTCGCCGATGAACTGCTCCATGGTCAGGCCGGAAGCGGGCAGCCAGGTGTCCAGGGTCATGCCGCGGGCGGCGAGGTTGGACAGGAAGTTCTGGCCAAGCTCCTCAAAGACGGACTGCTCGTAGTCGGCGTCCATCTCGTCGAGTTGCAGGCGCTCGGCGAGAGCGGAGACGCAACGGTTCTCCTTCTCGGCCGGGAGGCGGGAAGCCTTGTCCTGCTCGATCTCAATCTTGATGGCGTCGCGCATAGCGTCGATGCTGTCGAAGCCAAAGTCGGACTTGACGAGCTCGTCGGTGAGCTCGGGGGTGTTGCGGACCTTGATGCCCTTGACGGTGAACTCGACGGTGTGGGTCTCGGCCTCCTCGCCCTCCTCGACCTCGTCGGTCCAGGTGACGGTCTTGACGTCGTCAACGTTAGCGCCGATCAGGGCCTCGTTGAACTCCTTGGGGTTGCTGTCGCTACCGGCGATGAGCATGCGGCCCTCGGCGGCAAAGTTGTCGGCGTTCTCGACGGCCTTGAGGTCGACGGTGACGTAGTCCTCGGCCTCGACGGCGCGACCCTCGACGTCCTCGAAGGTGGCGCGGTAGTTGAGGAGCATCTCGACCTGGTTGTTGATCTCGGACTCGGTGACCTCCGCGGGAGGCATCTCGATCTCGACGGCGTCGAAGGAGGAGAGCTCGGCAGCAGGACGCAGGGAGAACTCGACGGTGTAGGTGTAGTCCTCGTGATCCTTGGCGAGGTCGAGCTCCTTGTAGTCACCGTTCTTGGTGGGGACGATGTCCAGCTCGTTGAGGACGGCGGGCTCGTTGGCGGCGATCAGGTCGTTGGTGGCCTGAGCGAGGGTAGCCTCGGCGCCAAGTGCGGAGTCGATGACCGGACGGGGAGCCTTGCCGGCGCGGAAGCCCGGGAAGCGGTACTTCTTGGCGGTGTCCTTGTAGGCCTTCTTGATCGCGGCGTCGACGTCGGCGGCCGGGATGGTGACCGTAGCGGTGAGCTTGGCGTCCTTGACGTCAGAAGCGGTGATGTTCAACACGTTCCTCCTCATACTGCCCAGCTTATCTGAGGTGCTGGTACCTTTATGCAACAAAGTGTCGCGACGGCGTGAGCCGACGCAGGTGCGATGGTGCGGGCGAAAGGACTCGAACCTTCACGGGAATCCCACCAGAACCTAAATCTGGCGCGTCTACCAATTCCGCCACGCCCGCATGAGCGCACAGACTAGGAATGATAGCAGATACGAACGACAAGCGCACGCACACGTTATTAGCTCACGACCTCACCACGAGTGCAAAAGGCGGGACGAGTTGCCCCGCCCCGCCAATTACGGCTTGTTCGCTGACCCGCTACTCCCCCAGCAGGGCCTTCTCGGGCGTGATGGGCAGCGAGCGAACCTGATGGCCGGTGGCATGTGCCACGGCCGAGGCCACGGCGGCGAGCGGCGTGTTGATGACGACCTCGCCGATCGACTTGGCGCCAAACGGGCCCGTCGGCTCGTAGCTCGGCTCAAAGGCCACGCGAATGCTGCCGATATCCAGGCGCGTGGGCAGCTTGTAGCTCATAAAGTTGCCGGTGCGCAGGCGACCGCGGTCGTCGTGCTCGACGATCTCGTAGAGCGCATGGCCTATACCCTGGGCAATGCCGCCCTCGGCCTGGACGCGCGCGAGCGCCTCGTTGATCACGGTGCCGCAGTCAACGGCTGCCGCATAGTCCACCACAGTCACCTTGCCGGTGGCCTTGTCGACCTCGACCTCGGCAATACCGGCCATAAACGGCGGAGGCGAAACGGGCAGGCAGGCGGAGGCATGCGAGGTGAGCGCGTCGCCGCCCGCGATGTTCTTGACGCACAGGTTGGCAAAGTCGCGCAGCGTGAGGTAGCGGTTCTGCTCACGCGCGGCACGCTCGTCGGACAGGCGCACATACTGACCATCGAAGACCACATCGGCGGCGTCCACATCCCACATCCGGGCTGCCTTGGCGCAAATCTTCTCACGGAGCTCGGTCGCAGCGTTCTTGGCTGCCAGGCCCGTCACGTACGTGCCCGAGCTCGCGTACGAGCCGGCGTCGAACGGCGACACATCGGTGTCCACGCCGCGAACCACAATGAGCGAGCTCTCCACACCCAGCTCCTCGGCGGCAATCTGCGCCAGGATCGTGTCGACGCCCATGCCGTTATCGGTGGCGCCGGTGCCGATGGTAATGAAGCCATCCTCTTCCAGGCGCATGTCGATGCCGGCGATGTCCACGTTGGAAATGCCAGAGCCCTGCATGGTAAGCGCGCAGCCCAGGGCGCGCACGCGGTCGCCCAGGTCCACGGCCAGCGGCGCCCCAGCCGATCATGTCCATCGCGCGCAGCAGGCAGCGGTCGAGCGCGCAGGCGTTGAGCTTCTCGTTGTAGTACTGCGGCATGACTTCGCCCTCGCGCACAATGTTTTTAAGGCGCAGGTCGGCGGGGTCCATGTGCAGCATGTCGGCGAGCTCGTTGACGGCGCTCTCCACGGCAAACTGGCCCTGGGTGGCACCGTAGCCGCGATACGCGCCGCCGCGGTTGGTATTGGTGTAGACGACGTCCCAGCTAAAGCGGCTCGCCTTCACGTGATTGTAGATGGGCAGGCTCTTGTGGCCCGAGAGGCCGATCGTCGTGGTGGCATGCTCGCCATACGCGCCGGCGTTGGACAGCGTGTGCAGGTCGATGGCCGTGATGGTGCCGTCGTTCATGGCGCCCAGCTTGACGGTCATCTGCATCTGGTGGCGCGAGTTGCCCGCGGTGATAGTCTCCTCGCGGGTGTAGCAGCAGTAGCTCGGACGGCCGGTCTGCTGGGTCACGAACGCCACGAAGATCTCGCAGCAGCCCGTCTGCTTGGAGCCAAAGCCGCCGCCGATGCGCGGCTTGATGACCTGCACCTGCGACTGCGGAATGTCGAGCGACTGCGCGACCATGCGGCGCACGTGGAAGGGCACCTGCGTAGAGGTGGTCACCGAAATGCGGCCGAACGCGTCGGTCGTCGCGAAGGCACGGAAGGTCTCCATGGGCGCGGTCTGCGTGGCCTGGCTGGTGTAAGTGCGGGTAAAGACAATGTCGCTCTGGGCGAAGGCCTCATCAAGATCGCCAAAATCGCTGGTACCGCTGCAGACCAGGTTGCGAGGGACATCGCCACCCTGCGGGAACATAAAGGTCACGTCGCCCTCGGGGTGGACCACGATGTCGTTATCGAGTGCCTGGGTAAAGTCGAGCAGGGGCTCGAGTACCTCGTAGTCGACCTTGATGAGCTTGAGCGCCTTGTCGGCGGCCTCCTCGGTCTCGGCGGCGACGATCGCCACCTCCTCGTTTTGGTAGCGCACGAGGTTCTCGAGGATCAGGCGGTCGTAGGGACTCGGCTGCGGATAGCTCTGGCCGGCGATGGTAAAGCGGCGCTTGGGCACGTCCTCGTAGGTGTAGACGCCCACGACGCCGGGCACCTTCAGGGCGCGCGACGTATCGATGGAGCGGATCTTGGCGCGGGCATACGGGCTGCGCTTGAGCTTGACGATCAGGGCGCCGGCGGGCACCAAGTCGCCCGTGTAGACGGGACGCCCCTCGAGCAGGGCCTTCGAGTCCTTCTTGGGCTGCTTGTGAGTGATCTGCTTGTAGGAGACACCGTCGCAGCTGGTGTCGTTGACCGGCAGCTCGGGCATCTCGAAGCCCACCTGCACGCCGAACTCGTTGAGAAAGCGCACGATGGCGCGCAGCTGGCTCTCGTAGCCGCTGCAACGGCAGAGGTTGCCAGCGAGCTGGCGCGAGAGCTCCTCGCGTGAAGCGACGAGGCTCGGGTCCTCCTTGGCGGCGCGGGCAAGCGCCAGCACGTTCATAATGAGGCCGGGGGCGCAAAAACCGCACTGCTCGGCGCCTTCGGCAGCCATTGCGCGGGCGAGCGCCTCGGACTCGGCCTTGAGGCCCTCGAGCGTGGTGATGGTGTGTCCCTCAACACGGGCGGCGGGAACCGAGCAGCTCAGCACCGGGTCACCGTCGAGCCACACCGTGCACAAACCGCAGTTGGTGGTCTCGCAGGCACAGCGCACCGACGCACAACCCTGCTCGCGCAGAAGCGAAAAGAGCATGGTGTCGGGGGCAATCTGAACCTTGACCTTGCGGCCGTTGAGCGTAAAGGAAAGATCGATGAGTTTGGCAGCCATTAGCGCACCTCGCTAGAATCGACGCCGGGCACGCGGCGGCAGGAATACTCGTCCGTGGCAAACTTAGGAATCTGCACGCCCTCGAGCTCGCGAGCAAGCGCGGCCGAAAGCTCGATGCCGGCGGCGCGGCGCACGGCCTGAATCGCCAACGGGGCCGAGATACGGCGGCGGTAGTCTGCCGAGCCCC
>CAJLLB010000113.1 GCA_905207425.1 uncultured Collinsella sp. | reverse complement strand
CCCGCTCGGACATGTGTTCCGAGCGGGCCCCTGCTGTTAGCTTGTGGCACTGAATAGTTTAGGCTTCGTCGACGATCTTAAGGGCGCGCGTGTGATCGATCTCGTTGAGGAGGTTAACGCGACGCTCGTGACGACCGCCCTCAAACTCGGCGTCGAGCCACTCGTCGACGATCATCTTGGCGAGCTCGGAGCCCACGACGCGGGCGCCAAAAGCGAGCACGTTGGTATTGTTGTGCATGCGGGAGAGCTTGGCGCTGAAGGGCTCGGAGCACACGACGGCGCGTACGCCCTCGACCTTGTTGGCAGCCAGGCTGATACCGACGCCGGTGCCACAGATCAGGATGCCTAGATCGACGTCGCCGTTGGCAACGGCCTTACCCACCTTGTAGCCGGCGATGGGGTAGTCAAAGCTCTCGGAGGTGTCGGTGCCAAAGTTCACGACCTCGCAGCCGCGCTCCTTCAGGTGCTCGGAGATGATGTTCTTGAGCTCGACGGCGGCGTGGTCGTTACCGATACCGATCTTCATGGATAGTTCCTCTCTGGTCTGTGCGGCGAGATTGCTAAAGGTTTTACCGCGTTCGACTGCATGATAGCGCGACTTTTGTGTAAACGCTTGGGCGTTTTTTGGTCAAACGCTTTAGCATGCAACAAGACCGGTTTCTCATGAATGAATGCCGTCAGTTTGCGCCTGAATGCCGTCTACCGGAACCTGGGTTGCGGTTTTTGATGCATTGTTATCAAATAAAAGAGCTAATTATTATTGAGAGCCCAGCCCGTTATACAAGTAGGAGATACCTATGCCTGCCGATTCCCTTCGTGATGCCGCGTTTTGCGATGTTTTGAACCGCGAACTTGTTTGTGCACTCGGCTGCACCGAGCCCATTGCCGTTGCTTATGCAGCGGCGCTGGCGAGCCAGACGCTCGGTTGCGAACCCGATCATATGGATGTTGCCTGCTCGGGCAACATCATCAAGAACGTCAAGAGCGTGACCGTGCCCAACTCGGGCGGTATGCACGGTATTGAGGCCGCGGCCGTGCTGGGTGCCGTGGGCGGCGACGCCAAGAGCGCGCTCGAGGTGCTCGAGAGCGTCGATGACGCGGACCGCGCCCGCGTGGCCGAGCTGCTTGCCGATGCGGACTACTGCGATGTGTCGCTTGTCGAGGGTGTGCCCAACCTCTACATCAAGGTGACTGCGACGGCCGGGGGCCATACCGCGGTCGTCGAGATTACCGATCACCACACTAATGTCACGTGCCATACGCTCGACGGTATTCCGGTATGCGGTAAGTCGGCGGGGGAGTGCGCCGCCTGCGCCGAGCGCGTGGTGGCCGAGCGTGCGGCAGATAACGCCGACACGCCCATGTCGATCGAGACCATCATCGACTTTATCGAGGACGGTGACATTGAGGACGCCCGCGCTGCCGTTGAGCGTCAGATTGAGCTGAATGGCGCGATCAGTGCCGAGGGCCTCGCGCACGCTTGGGGCGCCGAGGTGGGTCGTACGCTGCTGGGTGCTCGTGCCTATGACGTCGCCTGCCGTGCCCGTGCCCGTGCGGCCGCCGGGTCCGACGCCCGCATGAACGGCTGCGCGCTGCCGGTCGCCATTGTGTGCGGCTCGGGCAATCAGGGCATTACCTGCGCATTGCCCGTCATGGAGTATGCCGAGTACCTGCGTTGCGACCACGAGCGCCTGGTGCGCGCCGTGATGCTGTCCGATCTTATCGCCGTGCATATCAAGAGCTATATTGGTGCGCTCTCGGCGTTTTGCGGTGCTATTTGCGCCGCGTGCGGCGCCGGCGCCGCGATTACCTGGCTGTGCGGTGGCACGCGCGAGCAGATTGGCGCGACGGTCTCGAACACGCTCGGTAACGTGGGCGGCATCGTGTGCGACGGCGCCAAAGCGAGCTGTGCCGCCAAGATCTCGGCTGCCGTCGATGCGGCGATTCTGGGCCATGATATGGCCATGCAGGGTCGCGGCTTCCGCGCCGGCGAGGGCCTGATCCAAGATACCGTTGAGCAAACAATCGCCAGTATGGGCTACGTAGGCCGCGTGGGCATGAAGGACACCGACATCGAGATCCTCAACATCATGATCGGCAAAACCCAGGTGTGCTAGTTACGCGGTTTTACCAAACCGCGTAACCAGTCGACGCTGCAAATGCCCCTAAGCGGCAATCTGCCTTTCAATCGTCGGGCATGGCCAGAAGGCCTATGCCCTCCTCTTTCAAGGCACATTGCTCGCTTAGGGGCATTTTCGCTGACTTGTGCTCAACCTGCGGCGATATTTGGTTTGGAGCGAGGGGTCCTACGACAGTTCGTCGGCTACTTGGTGTTCGTAGAAGGCTTCGATTACGGCGTTAAAGTCGCGGGCGAAGTCTTCCATGGTTCCGCGCCAGGTGGCTCGGCTGGGCTTGCCCTGGCCCACAAAGGCGGTTTGGATGCCGCAATCGGGGGACGGGAAGTCGCGTTTGGGATCGTTGCCAACCATAAGGACCTCGTGTGGCTCGAGCCCCATCACCTGAAGCTGCTCTAGATAGTAGGTGGCATCGGGCTTGCAGCGGGTGGCGTTTCCCATGTGCGTCACGAGTTCAAAGGGGGCGTCGGCCAGGTCGCCCCAACCCATGCGGCACTCGATGGCCCCCTGGGGAAAGCTGGGGTTGGTAAAGAGCGCGCAGCGCAGCCCTGCGTCCTGTACGGCCTGGAGCGCGGCGTGTGCGCCCGGCATGGCGTGGGCGTTAATGATATCGTCGTTCTTGTACGGAAGAACTTCGCGGTCATAGTAGGTAAACGCCTCGTAGATGAGGGGATCGGAGAGGCAGATCCCGCATCGGCGCTCGACCTCTTCTTGGTAAAACTCAAGATTGGTGCGGTTGTCCGTGCCGCTGCGGCGATTGGCGTTGAGGTCGACCAGGATGGTGCCGAGGCGCGCCATCGTGCCACTGCGGCTGCGGCGCCCGATATCCGCGAGCATCGAAGAGACATCCTTAAAATAGCGAAGGATGAACGCGTTGAGGTTGATGCTGAGAAGCGTTTCGTCCATATCGAAAACGACTGCTTTGAGCACGCGGGCACCTTTCTCGAAAAATCGATCTAGAATCGTTGGCTCCGGATACTTTACCCCAAAGCCGAATGCCTGGCTGGTTATCGTCAAGTTGCGGAGACGTGTGTTCATAAGATTACGAAAAAGTCTCCACACGAGTAAAAAATCGCAGTTCACGCTTGAAATCGAACTCATTTCCCCGTAACCTATACGAACGTGATTGCATAAGCGTCACATTAGTATCTGTCGGCTCCCGAGTGTTCCTAAACGTTGTGTGCTTGTCGCACCCTTCTGTAGGTCCTAGCAATCGGGGCCCCGTAGTTCGAAAGGGGTCCACCTTTGAGTGAGATTCAGAACTCGTCCATTTTCTCTCTTGACGATGTCAACGAGGAGGAGATGAACAACCTCATCGACGGTACGATTACCGACTTTGATGAGGGCGATCTCGTTAACGGCACTGTCGTTAAGATCGAGCATGACGAGGTGCTCGTTGACATCGGATTCAAGTCCGAGGGCGTTATCCCGGTCCGCGAGCTGTCCATCCGCAAGGACGCTAACCCTGCAGACATCGTTGCACTCGGTGATCCCATCGAGGCTCTGGTACTCCAGAAGGAGGACAAGGACGGTCGTCTGGTCCTGTCCAAGAAGCGTGCCGAGTACGAGCGTGCTTGGAACCGCATCGAGGAGAAGTTCAACTCCGGCGAGAACGTCGAGGGCGAGGTTATCGAGGTTGTCAAGGGCGGCCTGATCCTCGACATCGGCCTGCGTGGCTTCCTGCCCGCCTCCCTCGTCGACCTCCGTCGCGTCAAGGACCTCACCTCCTACATGGGCACCCGCATCGAGGCCCGCGTCATCGAGATGGACCGCAACCGCAACAACGTCGTCCTCTCCCGTCGCGTCGTGCTCGAGGAGTCCCGTAAGGCCGAGCGCTCCGAGATCCTGTCCAAGCTCAAGTCTGGCATGCGTCTCCAGGGCACCGTTTCCTCCATCGTCGACTTCGGCGCCTTCGTCGACCTCGGTGGTATCGACGGCCTCATCCACATTTCCGAGCTCTCCTGGAACCACGTCAACCATCCTTCCGAGGTTGTCAAGGTCGGCCAGGAGGTCGAGGTCGAGGTTCTCGACGTCGATCTCAACCGCGAGCGCATCTCCCTGGGTCTCAAGCAGACCACCGAGGATCCGTGGCGCGCACTGGTCAAGAAGTACCCCGTCGGCGCTATCGTCGAGGGCACTGTGACCAAGCTTGTCCCGTTCGGCGCTTTCGTCGATCTGGGCGAGGGCATCGAGGGCCTGGTGCACATCTCCGAGATGGCCAACAAGCACGTCGATCAGCCTTCTCAGGTCACCCACGTGGGCGACAAGGTTCAGGTCAAGGTCATGGAGATCGACCTCGACCGTCGTCGTATCTCCCTGTCCATGAAGTCCGCTGCTGAGACTCTGGGCGTCGAGATCGAGGTTACCCCGCTGCCTTCCGAGAAGAAGGACGAGGAGACCGACGCCGAGTAAATCGGTTTGACGATCACTTGTTTTAAGGGATCCGTCCGCAATGGACGGGTCCCTTTTTTTCATTTGCTGCTGAGGTGCGCGATGCTGCCCGGGCTGTCCACAGGCTATTGGGTTGTCAGTGCATGAAAAATGCCGACATCCCGCCTCGGGGAGGAGGCGGGAACACACCGAGTAGACGGAGGGGTGTGGAGCGCGGTCGCGTCTCGACTGACGACGTTGCCCATCGACAGGACCATTGTAGCGCATGGCGGTTCTTGGTTTATCGTGTCGAGCGTTTGCGTTGTGCCATTGCCTGCGGCAACGGTGTGTTACACTCTTGCACTGCTGAGTGGGCCAGACGGTCGCGCGATGTGCTGCTTGCAGCACGCGTGAGGAAAGTCCGGGCTCCAGAGGGCGGGATGCCGGCTAACGGCCGGGCGGAGTGATCCGACGGAAAGCGCCGCAGAAAAGAAGACTCCCACCTGCGCCGCAAGGCGTAAAGGGAAAAGCTGAAACGGTGGTGTAAGAGACCACCAGCGTCGTGGTAACACGGCGGCTTGGCAAGCCCCATCCGGAGCAAGCGCGAATAGGAACGCTATGGGCCGGCCCGGTCCGCGTTCGGGTAGCGTGCGTGGAACTGCACGGTAACGTGCAGACAAGATAAATGACCGTTCACGACAGAACCCGGCTTATAGGCCCACTCAGCAACTATGTTGACGCTGCGACGGCGTCAGCTGGCCGATTTGGCGCTCATTCGTCGGTCGCCGCCATAAGGCGTGCTCCCTCCTCTTTCGGGCCAAATCGACTCAGCTGACGCCGTCTCGCTGTTTTTATCTGGTCATCGGCCGTCTCATTTCTGTTGCAATCTCGTCTTTCAAGGCACCTTGCTCGCGCTGACGGGTTCTCGCTTTCGTTGACGGAATCATCGGCGGTTCCGTTCTTGGCATCTCGCTGTTTTTGCCTGATCATCGGTGTCGCCGTTCTATTTACCGGGGTTATCGGTACGGCCTTTGCCGTATTATTGAGGCTGTTTGTTGCTGCGCTTTATTTTGTTGAGGGGCTTTGTTGGACAGCTATTTTACTCTGCAATCGAATATTGAGGTTTCGGGCGAATTTGTGGACCGCAAGAGCCGGTTTATTGCCCAGCTGGTCCATATTGAGTCCGATGATGAGGCGAATGCCTTTATCGAGACCGTTCGCAAACGTCATTACGACGCTCGACACAATGTTCCCGCGTGGATTTTGGTCGATGGACGCGAGCGTCAAAGCGATGACGGTGAGCCGAGCCGCACGAGCGGTATGCCGACGCTCGAGGTGTTGCGCGGCGCGGGGCTCAAAAATGTTTGCTGCGTAGTGACGCGCTATTTTGGTGGCACGCTGTTGGGGCCTGGTGGCTTGGTACGCGCCTATACCGCGGCGACGCAAGCGGCGGTGGCCGCGGCTCGGGAGGCCGGGCAGATCGTCGAGATGAC
>CAJLLB010000112.1 GCA_905207425.1 uncultured Collinsella sp. | reverse complement strand
GGCGTTCTTGAGCAAAACGGACGCCGGCGTGTAGTAGATCGGCGCAAAGATGAGCGTGGCGCCGGCCTCCTTGGCCTTGGTGAGCTGGTTGGTAAAGCTCGTGGAGGAATCGTCCTTAAAGGTCTCGGTATCGACGATATCAAGTTTGGACTCCTTGGCCTGCTCGGCAAAGGCATCGGCAACACCCGAGCTGTACGTATCGCCGGAGTTGTAGAACAGGGCGATCTTGGCGTCCGCGTACTTCTCGGCCAAGAACTTCGCGGCGCTGGCGCCCATGGTGGGATCGGTGAAGCAAACCTGAAAGACCGTGGTCTTATCCTTGGTGACGTCGAGAGACGAGGCCGAGGGCGTGACCATGAGCATGTCGTCGGCAATCTCGCCCGAGACAGCGACGGCAGCACCGGTGGTGACCGGACCGACGAGCGCCTGCATGCCCCAGTCACACAGGGTATTGAAGGCGTTGATAGCCTTCTCGCCGTCAGCGACGTCATCCTCGGACTTAAGCGAGAGTTTGAGGTCCTTGGTCGAGAAATCCTTGGCGGCGAGCTTGGCACCCTTCTCGGCCGAAACGCCATAGGTTGCCGCGGCGCCGGTCAGAGGGCCGATGACACCGATCTTGAAGGTCTTGCCGTCATCGGCGGAGCCGCCGTCCGAGCCACCCGACGAGCAACCAGCGAGCGCCGCGGTGCCACCGAGCGCCGCGGCGCCAGCCAAGAAACTCCTGCGGTTAAGTACGTTGTTGATGCTAAACATGGTGTCCCCCTTTTCGCTGGCCGCGGTGCGGCCGTCTTGCGGTACAGGGCAAACCTTATGGTGCAAACGTTGACAGTTTGTTACGGAGTTCCGTTTGTAGCGAGCATGTTTCCAATGTTTCCGCAGCGTTTCGGGGGTGCCGTTTTGTGCGACTCCTGTTGCCTGGCGAGCATGCGCCCTCGGTTCACGCTAGAATGCACTCAACCTTTAA
Source organism: uncultured Collinsella sp. (assembly GCA_905207425.1). Lineage (GTDB taxonomy): Bacteria > Actinomycetota > Coriobacteriia > Coriobacteriales > Coriobacteriaceae > Collinsella. Next base: position 5,037 of record CAJLLB010000112.1, on the reverse strand, counting down.
GCGGTTAATCCATCCATAAGATGCACGAAGGAGCTATCTATGAGCGAACCCCTGCGCACCGTGAACGTCGGTCTGATCGGTCTTGGAACCGTCGGCGGCGGCGTGGCCCGTCTGATCAAGAGCCACCACGATGAGTACCTGGCCGCCTACGGCATCGACCTTAAGCTGACCCGCGCCTGCGCGCTTGCCTGGGAGCAGGCCGAAGCTGCCGGTATTGAGCGCGAGGCCTTTACGAGCGACTGGCACGACGTCGTCACCGACCCCGCCGTCGATATCGTCGTCGAGCTCATCGGCGGCGAGCACCCCGCGACCGAAATCTTCACCACCGCCTTCGAGAACGGCAAGCACGTCGTCTCTGCCAACAAGGCCCTGCTGGGCCGTCATGTCGAGACGCTCGCCGAGAAGGCGCGCGCGTGCGGCGTGCAGATTAAGTGCGAGGCCAGCTGCGGCGGTGGCATCCCCATTGTCAGCACGCTCGAGCACGACCTGGTGGGCAACAAGATCCTGACCATCGCTGGCATTCTCAACGGCACCACCAACTACATCCTGTCGCGCATGGACGCCGAGGGCGCCGATTACGCTGACGTGCTCGCCGACGCCCAGGCAAAGGGCTATGCCGAGGCCGACCCGTCCGCCGACGTCGACGGCTTCGATGCCGCCAGCAAGACGGCAATCCTCGCCTCCATCGGTTTTGGCACCCGCGTTACCACCGACGATGTTTACCAGCAGGGTATCCGTACCATCGGCGCCGAGGACATCGCCCAGGCTCGCGAGCTCGGCTACACCATTAAGCTGCTCGGCATCGCCCGCAATACCGACGCCGGCGTCGACGTCCGCGTGCATCCCACGCTGATCCCCGCCGACCACATGCTTGCCAAGGTCAACGGCGCCATGAACGCTGTCTACGTGGTAGGCGACGCCGTGGGCGAGACCATGTTCTACGGTGCCGGCGCAGGCTCCTTCCCCACCGCGAGCGCCGTCGTGGGCGACATCCTGTCGCTCTCCGAGCAGATCAGCCGCGGCGTGGCTCCGCTGCCCGAGATTGAGCCCTATGGTCACAACCTCGCCTTTAAGCCCATGGACGAGCTCCAGACCAAGTACTATGTGCGCCTGAAGGTCGCCGACCGCGTGGGCGCCCTGTCCGAGACGGTCGACATCTTTGCCAAGCACAACATCTCGATCTCGCTCATCAACCAGGTCGAGGACGGCAAGTCGGGCGTCAACGATGCCTGCTCGGTCATCTTCCTGACGCATCGCGCGCTCGAGAAGGACGTCCAGGCTGCCGCGGCCGAGCTTGCCAACGTCGGCTGTGTGGCCGAGGTCGCCAACGTCCTGCGCATCGAGGACGTTGAGGCTTGGACCGAAGGCGTCATGGCCAACTAGTTCGGTTTACACCCCACAACGCATTTGCTCGAAGGGCTCCCGTCCGATGTGGGATGGGAGCCTTTTTGTCTCCTGCCCTAAGCACAACGACAGGGCACATTTGCGCGAGCCGCTCATCGGTAACGCGGGCTACCGTTCACCGATATGCAAACACGGCCGATTCCGGTTACGGCTACGCTGTGCTGCGAATGTCCGCCCGCGATGAGAGGAAATACCATGTTGCTCGAGGGCAAGAAAGCAATCATCACCGGAGGCACGCGCGGTATCGGCTATGCCATCGCCTGCCGTTTTATCGAGGAGGGCGCCTCCGTCACTGTCTTTGGCTCGCGTCAAGAGACCGCCGATGCGGCCGTTGAGAAGCTGACAGCCGCCTATCCCGACGCCAAGGTCTGGGGCCGCTCCTGCGACCTCACCTCACTCGAAGCCGTGACCGAGGCCTTTACCCAGGCTGCATCCGACATGGGCGGCTTGGACACGGTCGTCAACAATGCCGGTATCTCCCAGCGTTCACCCCTCTTGGACTACACGGCCGAGGAGTTCGCAAAGGTCATGGACCTTAACGTCGTCGCCGTCTTTAATGGCCACCAGGCTGCCGCCAAGATCATGACCGAGGCCGGCCACGGCGGCACCATCACTACCACAAGCTCGATGGTCGCCAAGTACGGCCAGCCCTCCGGCGTCGGTTACCCCACGTCCAAGTTTGCCGTCAACGGTATGGTCCAGTCACTCTCGCGCGAGCTCGCCCCTATGGGTATTCGCGTCAACGCCGTTGCCCCTGGCGTGACTAAGACTGACATGGTCGCCAACCTGCCCGAAGAGGTCATCAAACCCATCATCGCCACTATCCCTCTCGGCCGCATGGGTGAGCCCGAGGACGTCGCCAACGCCTTCGTTTTCCTAGCGAGCAACATGTCCTCCTATGTCACGGGCGCCGTGCTCCCCGTCGACGGAGCCGCCCGCTCTTAAGGGACCACAAGCCTCAGCTCCCAGCCTCAACATAGTCCAACAAAGAAGGCGCGCCGTCTGCATCAACTGCAGGCAGCGCGCCTTCTTCTGTTTGAAAGGGAAGCTGTGTCCCGGAATTCCGACTCAGACCGGGACGCAGCTTCCCTCAGGGCCATGTTTCGGAAAGAGCGCCCCGTTTTGAACGCCGATTCTGGGATACCGTTTCCGCAACGGGTCTCTCGCGGAAACTGCATCCCACTCTGAGCGCCCATTCCGGGACACAGTTTCCCAACGGCCCCCGTTTCGGAAACCACATCCCGTTCCGAGCCTTCAAAGCAGGACGCGGCTTCCCCGAGAGAGTATCGACTACTTGCCGTCGTCGTCCTCGGCTTCTTCTCTTGCATAGAGCTCCAGCATGCGGCGGCGGTATTCGCGCACGGCGAGCTTGGCGCGCTCCAGGCGGCGACGCTCGCGCGGAGTCAGTTTGGACGGGTCGACCTCGTCTCCATAGGTCTTATCGGCAAGCAGGTGCGCCGCGTCCACGATGCGGGCATCGATGTGGCCGCTCGCCGCCTCGGCGGAAAGACGCTCGGCAATCGTATCGAGCGTAGGCAGTCCCTCGAATACGCGACCATGGCCATGCGAAGTCAGCAGCTCATGCTCGCGTGCGAGCAAGCTCGCTAGGTCGTGGTGGGCGCGCAGGATGTCGAGCGCATCGGATGGATGCTCGGCAACCTCTGCCACGGCGGTGACCGGCGCTGCATCGACCACGCGGTAGAAGAGCTGCGCGAGCAGCGGCATCAAGAACACCGTGATGGCGCCGGCAGCGACCATAACCGATGCGACGTCTTGCGACAGCGCGCCCGCGTTGACGGCAACGCTCGTCACGGCAACGATGATCGGCAGCGCCGTGGTGCAGTACAGGGCCACGGTAATGCGACCATACGCCGACACATCGCGCGTCGCAGGACAAATGCTCATGGAAATAAGAATGGGCACGGCACGAATAATCAACAACGCCACGATAAAGCCCACGAGCAGACCCGGGCGCGACGCCACGGCCGTCAGATCGATCTTTGCGCCCGATACGGTAAAGAACACCGGAATCAAAAAACCGTAGGCCAGACCGTCGAGCTTGGTCTCGAGCGTATGGTTGCCCTCGGGGATGATATAGCGCAGGACAAAGCCGGCGGCAAAAGAACCCAACACGATGTCGAGATCAAAGACAGCCGAGAATGCCACGAGCGTGACCAGGATGAGCACCGTCAGGCGCACGAAGGTCTGCGACGTGGTATCGGCGCGCTCCTCAACAAACGCAAAGAAGCGGCTGCCGACGCGCTTGGAGCGGCTCGGGACCACGGCCAGCAACACGCAAACCACCGCAAACAAGCCAAGGATAACGAGCGTTTGGATGCCAGTGCGGGCAGACAACAGCACCGACATGGCGAGCACGGGACCGAGCTCGCCCCAAGTGCCATACGCGAGAATCGAGTCGCCCACGCGCGTGCCGGTGAGCGAGCGCTCACGCATAATGGGCACGAGCGTACCGAGCGCCGTCGAAGTGAGGGCAAGCGTCACGGCGATACCGTCGAAATGACTGACTGAGAACCACGGGGTAAAGCGCACGGCAAGCCAGGCGATACCAAACGTGACGACCCACGTCGCCAAGCCGTAGCGCCCCTCGACGCCCGTGATGCTCTTGGGGTCGATCTCAAAGCCGGCAAGCAGGAACAAAAAGGCCAGGCCCAGCTCGGACACAAGCGAGACCTCAGCATCTACATGGATGACGCCGAGCATATGGGGTCCCAGCACCGCGCCGAGCACGAGCAAAAAGACCGTCTCGGGAACGGGTTTTCCGGGAATCGCCGAGGCGATAAAAGGACTCGCAAAGGCCACGAGTGCGATGATGGCGAGCGAAACGAATGCCATGTGATGCCTTTCTCTTGTTTGCGCTTCACTGTAGCACCCTCGCCGTCCTCAACGCGCCGCGAGCTGTCGTATCATAGTGAGGTTTACAAACATGTGGCTCAAGGCGACCGCAGGGCAGACCCCGCAAACCGACCGCTGCCGCATACCGTACCGTACGCCCAACCGATCAGGAAGGCAGGAACCAATGGTCTCTCGTATCTACGTGGAGAAGAAACCCGGGTTCGACGTCGAGGCTCAGCAGCTCAAGGGCGAGCTGACCGAAATTCTCGGCATCAAGGGCATCGAGGCCCTGAGGATCATCAACCGCTACGACGTCGAGGGCATCGACGAGGAGCTTTTCCGCTCCTGCGTGCCGACCGTCTTTAGCGAGCCCCAGGTCGATGTGACCTACGACGAACTCCCCGCAAGCGATGGCGCCGTCTTTGCCGTCGAGTTCCTGCCTGGCCAGTTTGACCAGCGCGCCGACTCCGCCGCCGAATGCATCCAGCTCATCTCCCAGGGCGAGCGCCCGACCGTCCGCTCCGCCAAGCTGTACGCGCTGGAAGGCGACCTGACCGACGCCGACGTGGACACCATCAAGCATTACGTGATCAACCCGGTCGAGGCCCGCGAGGCCAGCCTGGAGACCAAGGAAACCCTGAAGACCCAGGTGCCGGTGCCCGGCAAGGTCGAGACCATCGCCGGTTTCAACGAGATGGACGCCGAAGCCGGCCAGAAGTTCATCGACGAGCGCGGTCTGGCCATGGATCTGGCCGACATCCAATTCTGCCAGCAGTACTT
>CAJLLB010000111.1 GCA_905207425.1 uncultured Collinsella sp. | reverse complement strand
TCACCTTCATTACTCCAACGACGAATTCTAGGCGGTGTCCCCTCCCTTTCAAGAAAGAGAAGAGGCGGGGCATGCCCCGCCTCTTACACCACATCTCTGCGCGCTACCCCTCCCTGCTTCTTGGGCCAAAACTTCTATCGGTTTTGGCTGTCGATGCCGACCGTATCAGTCGCAACTTGACCAATTTCTGACCAAATGCTTGACGGATTGGCGTCTCAGCAGGTAAAAGGCGGCAAAAATTACTTCAACTTTTTTCGGGCGACAATCGAGCGATCGGCGACGGCGGGGCCATATGTGTCAAAAGCATCGTCTGCCGAGGAAACCTTGCCGCTCGCCGAATTGCACGAACGTAAAAATCGCCAATTATGGAGACGGTCTCGAACACGTCGACGAAACGATACGGTAACATCTCCCTGCAAACACTGTAGTTAGCTAAAGGGGGAGTTCGCGTGTCTGCAACCATCAAACCCTTCACCGACGAGTTCGAAGAGTATGGCCGCGATGAGTCTCGCACGTCGGGCGAGGCCTCGAGCATCTCGTTTCCGACAACGGAAGACGAGGTCCGTGCCATTTTGGAAAAGCTCCATGCCGAGCGTGTCCCGGTAACGGTTCAGGGCGCCCGAACCGGCCTTGCCGCCGGTGCCGTGCCCCACGGCGGGCATATCCTCAATACTTCCCGTATGAATCGCTACTTGGGCCTTCGCCGCGATGAACAAGGTCGCTTTCTACTGCGCGTGGAGCCGGGTGTTGTGCTTTCTGAGCTGCGCAAGCAGCTGGGCAAGAAGGTGCTGCCGACTGCTGGTTGGGACCAGGCATCGCTTGAGGCCTACGAGGAGTTCCAAGAGGCCCCCGAGCAGTTCTTTCCCACCGATCCCACCGAGACGTCTGCCTGTCTGGGCGGCATGGCGGCATGTAACGCCTCTGGTGCCCGCAGCTACGCCTACGGCTCCTTGCGCCCACATATCACGGGACTCCACGTCGCGCTGCCTGATGGCGATTTGCTTGAGCTTCAGCGCGGCGAGGCTTTTGCCCAGGGCCGCCACCTGTCGCTCGTGACGGCAGCGGGCCGTACGCTCGAGCTCGATCTTCCCGGCTATACCATGCCCAAGACAAAAAATGCCTCAGGCTATTTCGTTGCGGACGAAATGGACGCCATCGACCTCTTTATCGGTGCGTGCGGCACACTCGGCGTCATTACCGAGCTCGAGATCGCCCTGCAGGCGGCGCCTGCGGTCGTTTGGGGTGTGAGCTGCTTTTTCGATAGCGAAGACAAGGCCGTGTCCTTTACCGATTCCGTGCGTCCCGTCCTGTCCCATGCGGCTGCCATCGAGTACTTCGACGCTGGCGCCCTGGATATTCTACGTCGCCAGCGCGAGCAGTCGACGGCGTTTGCCTCGCTGCCGGCGCTCGACAAAGACGCCAAGGTCTGTGTCTACGTGGAGCTCGACTGCGATGACGAGGCCCAGGCGACCGAGGAACTGTACCACCTGGGATGGGTGCTGGAGCTTGCGGGCGGCCGCGACGATGCGACATGGGTCGCGCGCACCGAGGTCGATCGCGAGTGCCAGCGATTCTTCCGCCACGCGGTGCCCGAGAGCGTCAACATGCTTATCGACGAGCGTCGCCGCACCGACCCCACCATCACCAAGCTGGGCTCGGACATGTCGGTGCCCAATGCACGCCTTGCCGATGTCGTGGCCCTCTATCGCCGCACACTGGCCGAAAGCGGGCTTGAATCTGCTGCCTGGGGGCACATCGGTAACAACCATCTGCATGTGAACATCCTGCCGCGCGATGCGCAAGACTACCGTCGCGGTGGCGAGCTGTTTGCCCAGTGGGCTGCGGAGGTAACGGCTATGGGCGGCGCCGTCTCCGCCGAACACGGCGTCGGCAAGATCAAGGCTGGCTTCTTGGAGACGATGTACGGCCACGAGGCCATGGTCGAGTCGGCGCAGCTCAAGCTCCAGCTCGATCCTGCCGGCCAGCTGGGTCGCGGCAACCTGTTTGCGGAGAAGCTCTTGGATGAACTCGTCCAGAAAGGGGGCGCGTGAATATGAGTGATTTCCATATGGTGGTGTGCGTTAAGGCCGTGCCGGGCAGCACCGAGGTCAAGATGGACCCCAAGACCAATACCATCGTGCGTGATGGCAAGCAGGCGGTCATTAACCCGTTCGATGCGAGCGCTCTGGAATGCGCGCTGGCGCTGAAGGACGACTTTATCGGCTTTGGCATGGACGTGCGCGTGACGGTGGTGTCGATGGGCATCCCCGCGACCGAGTCGCTGCTGCGCGACTGCATCGCTCGAGGTGCCGACGACGCGCTGCTGCTGACCGATCGCGCCTTTGCAGGTGCCGATACCCTGGCAACCACCTATGCCCTCAAGTGCGGCATCGAGGCGCTCGACGAGGACTTCGACCTGCTCATCTGCGGCAAGATGGCGGTGGATGGCGATACGGCCCAGATTGGCCCCGAGCTTGCCGGTGCTTTTGAGATTCCCTGTGTGACCGACGTGAGCTGCGTGCAAAGCGCGGGCTTTACGACCTGTGGTTCACTGGCGCTTGTTCACGGCTGCGATGCCGGCGAGGAGACGGTGTGTCTTGAGATGCCGTGCGTGATGACGACTGCCAAGGAGATTGGCCAGTTGCGTATGCCGAGTATTGCCGGTATTCGCGCGGCGGAGGAGGCGGACGTGCGCGTGGTCAGTGCCGCCGACGTGAACGCCGACCCCGCGCGTTGCGGTCTTGCCGGGTCGCCGACACAGGTCGTGCGCTCGTTTGTGCCCGACCGTGACCAAACGTGCGAGGACGTTGACGGAACGGCGTCCGAGCAGGCGGCAAAACTTGCCAAGATTATCGAGGGGATGGCATAGATGAGCGGACTGATTATCGATAGCGAAGCCTGTATCGGCTGCGGTCGCTGCGTTCGCGCCTGTGCCTCGGGCGGCATCGTAGTGGAAGGCGAGCGACCCAGCCGATGCGCCCGCGTAACCGACGGCTGCATCCTATGCGGTGGGTGCGTCGACGCCTGCCCTGTCAACGCTATCTCGATCGAGCGTGACGAGGCCGCTGGTGCGGTTGACCTCGATGCGTATCGAGACATTTGGGTATTCGTGCAGACCGACGAGCACGATACGGTGACTCCCGTTGCCTATGAGCTTATGGGCAAGGGCCGCGAGCTTGCCGATGCGCGCGGCTGCCGTCTGGTGGCACTGGTCGGTATGGGTCCCGAGGGTTCTCTCGGCGACCTGGAGCATCTGGTTTGCGCGGGCGCCGACGAAGTCCTGGCCTGTCGCGACGAGCGCCTGCGCCAAAACGATGCGGAGGTCTACGCCCGCTTGATCTGCGATTTGGTAGCCGAATGCAAACCCGAGGCCATCCTATACGGTGCGACCGCCTTTGGCCGCGAACTGGCACCCGGCGTTGCCGTGCGCTTGCAGACGGGCCTTACGGCTGACTGCACCGTACTTTCGATGGATACGGAGACGGGACTGCTGCAACAGACGCGTCCGGCGTTTGGCGGCAACCTAATGGCCACCATCGTCTGCCCCAATCATCGTCCCCAGATGGCAACGGTTCGTCCCGGCATCTTTAAGGCGCCCGACTTTGACTACAACCGCTCTGGCACGATCACCCAGATATCGCTTGCGGATGATGCTAAGGCCCGTGTCGAGATCTCGATTCCCGCCGAGGAGTGGGGGCGGCAGGCTTCGATCGCCGATGCCGAGCGCCTGGTCGTGGTGGGTCGCGGCATTGGTTCCAAGAAAAACCTGCCGCTGATGCGAAGGCTCGCCGAGGCTCTGGGAGCCGAGCTTGGTTGCACGCGACCTGTCGTGGAGGCCGGCTGGTTGGAGTATCGCCATCAGATTGGCCAGACCGGCGTATCGGTTTCGCCCAAGCTTCTCGTGAGTATCGGTGTTTCGGGCGCCATCCAGCATCTTGCCGGCATCGGTGGGGCGGAGTGCATTATCGCCATCAATGAGGACCCGGATGCCCCCATTTTCGGCGCTGCCCAGTACAAGGTTGTTGGGGACGCCGTCGAGGTCGTCGAGGAGCTGCTGGCCCAGCTTGAGCGCTAGGCGCGCGCCAGCCAGTCGCGCATCTCGTCCTTTAGGCGGCTCCAGGTTGCCTGCGTGGCGGGGTCGGTAAAGGGCTGTGTAATGCCAAAGGGCGCGTCGAGCAGGCGGTGGATATCACCCTGTTCGCGCGCCAGCGCACGGCTTGCCGGATAGACGAGCTCAAACATAAAGCAGATAAGCCCCACCAAGAAGTCGGCGGGCTCATCGCGCTCATCGCGTGCGACGCAGCGGTGCTCGTCAAAGGCGGCAAGTGTCGGCGACGAGAAACGGCTGGCGAGAAACGGCTTCTCGTCCACCTTGAGGATAGTGTCGACGGTGCTGTCGGCGATGGTGCGCATAATGTCGATCTTGTCACCATCGCGCACGATATCGCAGAAGCTTCGCGTGCGCACGTCGAGCTGCGCGGGTAGACGGAAATCGCTGTGATAGGCAATGCTCGCTCGGATGAGCTCATCTTCTGCCGGGTCATCGATAAAGTCGCGGATGCTCGTTACGGCGGGTGCATCGGCGGGATTCTCGCCAAAGAGGACCTCGATGCCCAGCGCCGCATGGCTCATGCTCTCGGCGTCCTTAAAGGTGTCCCAGCGTCGCAGCTGCTCGAAGCGGCCCATATCGTGTAGCAGGCCGCAAAGCCATGCCAGGTCAATATCTTCTGACGACCAGCCCTGCTCGCGCGCTACGGCATCGCATGCCTCGGCCACGTGGTACGTATGCTCGATTTTGAGCGCGATGCGTGGGTTGGTGGCGTCGTAGGCATCGGTGTAGCTTTTGAAGGCCGCGCGCGCCCGGTCTCGATCGATAGCTGTCATAATGACTTCCTAAAAAGTTGTGTCTTTCGATCCGGTGGCAATTGTAGGTGAACTCGGTTGCTGTCGGATGATGATTCTGCCGTGTCGCTACATGCGGTTCGGAGACCTTGTCAGGATGAGAAGCGTATGGTGCTCAAAATCGTTAGAACCGTCTGGCCAGTGATGCTTACCTATGTTGCAATAGGCGCGCCGTGCGGAATGATCATGGGGCAGACGGGAATGGAGCCCTGGATGGTCTTTGCCCTGAGCAGCACGTTTGTGACGGGCAGCGGCCAGTTTATGATCTGCAATCTTTGGCTGGCGGGTGTACCGGCGCCTTCGATTATCGCGAGCGTTGCCGCCATCTCCTCGCGTTTTGCGCTTTACTCGGCATCGATCGCGCCGCATCTGACGGGTGCCTCGAAGCGTCAGACGCTGGCTGTTGCCGCGACACTTACCGAGGAGGCATATGGCATCTCGCTTGCCAAGTTGGTTGAAGGGGAGGATTGGGGCCCGCGCGAGTCCTTTGTGCTCAACGTGATCCTCATCGCAACATGGGGCGTTTCGTGTACGATGGGCGCCATCGTCGGCGCCGTTGTCGATGTTCCCACCGCCATTGCAGCTTTTGTCTGCACCTCGCTCTTTATCTGCCTGCTCTTTTCGCAGCGGCTGTCGCGCGGCAACGTTGTCGCGGCGGTTTCGGGCGCGGTGTCCGTCGCCGTATGCAAGTTCTTGGGGTGGACGAATATCGCCGTGCCTGCAAGCGTGCTCGTCGGCGTTGCCGCGGCGCTTGTGTGCGATGCTCTCGCCGAAGGAAGGGATGCTCGCGATGCCCGTTAATGAGTTTTTGGTCCTGTGGCTGTCGTCGTGGGCGGCCATCGCATTTTTCCGCATTGCCCCAGTGTTTGCCTTGCGCGGGAGAACGCTGTCGCCCCGCGTTACCGAGGCCTTGGGTTATATTCCGCCCGCTGCCTTTGCGGCACTGGTCGCTAACGATTTGATAAGCCCTGGCGCTTTCGACGCCGGCTTGTGGCAGGGCTTGATTCCCTGGATTGCGGCTGCCGGTGTCGTGGCGGTGGCAATCAAGACAAAATCGATGCTGTGGTGCTGCGTCTCGGGCATCGTACTCTATATTGTCTTGAGCCTTATATAGGGCTGGCGTCGCGGGCGCCGAATCTCGTTCCATCCCAACTTGTAGAATTTTTCACCGAGCTGGTCTATTTCTTCTGGTACCATGGTCAAACTTTACTGTAGCAAAGCGTGACGTGGGCTTTTGTACCCCGTCAGCGGAAATGGGGGTTTCATGGCACAGGAAGCAACCGCCAACGAGCAAAAGAAATTCAAGGTCCCGCGCATCCCGGGCGACATCATGATCTATCCCATGATCGTCGGTCTTTTGCTAAACACCTTCTGCCCGCAGGTTTTTGAGATCGGCGG
>CAJLLB010000110.1 GCA_905207425.1 uncultured Collinsella sp. | reverse complement strand
GCGATGGGGGCGAGGCGAATGGCTGAGCGGTATCGATATGCGGGTTCAACGGTATCACATTGGCCACATAGATTTTTAACTTGCATTTCTACCCGCCCTTTTCGTAGAGTCGCCGATACGTGCTTAGCGCACCCTCGGCGCGTCCGGCAGGCTTTGCGAAATGGGATCCAGGAGACTTCGGCGCAGCATCATCTTGCGGAATGCTTCTAATGAGCCTCCCATCCTTCAAAAACAGAATCTCATCGCACAGCCTATCGACCGAATCCAAGATGTGGGATGACATGATGATGCACGTACCAGAATCGGCCAGCTTCCTGAGAATCTCGGAATGCAAGTCCACCCTGCTGGGGTCGAGCGCGTTCATGGGCTCATCTAATAGAAGGTACCGCGCGCCCGTCGCATACGCAATCGCCAGGGTAAGCTGCTGCTTCATGCCCTGGCTCAGAGTGCGGATCCTCATCTTCGCGAACTCGCCTATCTGCGTTTGTTCCACTATCTCTTCGATATCGCGAGCATGCGGCCACATATCGCAAACCATCTTGAGGTGATCTTCCGCACGCAATCCGGGATACAGCAGCGTCCCCTCACCAGGTGCATAGAAGATCATAGAACGGACCTCTCTCGCACCCGTACCCTGCACCTCATCCAGAACGATGCTCCCGTCCACGCGAGGACCCGGCAAACCTGCCATCGCACGCAGCAACGTCGTCTTTCCATGCCCGTTCGGAGCGACGAGACCGTAGACCGTACCCGGGGCAAACTCAGCGTTCACCGAATCTACGAGCACCTTCTTTCCATAAGAGATCGTCAGCGTTTGAAGGTCAATCATCGAGATCATCCCCTTTCGATCTTTGGAACACTCAGGCGCACCATCAACGGAGATACGGCGCCCAAGACCACCAGCAGAGCGCCCGATGCGCCGACGACCTCTCCAAAAGGCATCGCGTTCGTCCCTCGCCCAAGGAACCCAATCGTCCCCACCTGGGAAGCGGAATCAAACGAGGCGAATGGAGCCAGCAGCGCGACGCCCATGCCCACGCTTTCAACATGAGCGCTCAACGAACCCAACACCAAGAGAACCGCGCAAACCATTCCGGTGACAACGGGGTTGCGGCTAATCGCTGCTGTCAACGCAGCGACGACGGAAATCACGCCGTATGCCATGACCAGCAACGGAATACTGCACAACACCGCCTCCCCCACCGTGGACGTTGTCGAAGCTCCCGCCCGAATGAGAGCGACGGGATACTCCGATCCACCCGCACCGTTCTTAATCACGGACACAACGACAGCGGGAACCATCGACACCAAAAGCAGCACCAAGCCAAGCAGGAGAGCCAGCGCAACAGCCGTCAGAAAACGCACATGCGCTGTTGCGGGGATCTGGAGAACCAGAAGGGAACGACACTGCAGGTGGGTGCACGCGAGCGATGCGACAACCACGGGCAACAGCAAAAATAAGGAGGGAAGCGCTGCCTGGAGATACGAAAGGAGGATTAATGGGGGCATCTTCGTACTTAACTCGTAAACCTTGGGGTCCGGCAAGCTCGCGATCGACTCAAGCAGAAGGGCGCGCGCCTCCGCACGAGAAGGAGTCTCCGGCTCGATTCCGATCGATTGCAGGAGAGTCGCATCTGCCGCGCCCAGCTCACCTCGAGCGCGCTCGTACGTCGCAAGGCTTCGAAACCCCTCCGCAGGCATAGGCGCGTACACGAAACCCGAAAGAGCATCCCGCATGTCTTCCAGGGCCGCTTTGCCCTCGACGTCCATATTCGCAGCGTTCTGCTCTAGATACCGATCTATTGAACGGAGCTCCCCATCCCTATACCGAACAGCGGAAACGTTATCAGCGTCAGGAAACATCTCGACCAGAGCCGGGGCCAGCATCGTCGTCGACATTGCAATCGCGCATACGGCGAGGGTAGGAGAACGCAGGAGCAGTTTCCCCATCGTTCTTACGTATGCAACGGCGGAGGCACAAGCGCTCGAACGAGTTGCCGTTCTCGATGCAGTGAAGGAACCTCTCTCAAGACAAATCGGGGATATCGGGCACGCGCAGCCGCTCTTTCCAGCAACGCAAAGCAGGCTAATTGCCAGCACCTCGATCCCGATTGCGCATACGAGGGCAATCGCGCCACGCTCGAAGCAAAGTCCAGGCAGATTCACTATCTGCGTTGTCGGGTACGGGCTATAGGCGCCGACGGTCAACTCAGTGTTCGCATACGTAAGGGGATTCAACAGGGCGAACTCACGTAAAGCGATGGATCTTCCGTAATACCCGGGAACCATCGTCACCCCCATCAGGGCACATACGAACACGATTCCAAGCGTAGGGTTATTGGCAATCTTCACGGCAAGGTGAACGACAAGCGAGATGAACGCTGCCACCAAGAATTGCAAGATGGCCGTCTTCGCGAACACCAGCCAAGCCGGTTTGATAACCGGAGTCGCATATTGAATGTAGCCTATCGGATAGAACGGCGAGCCCGGGCCATTCTTCACAAGCGCGGCGATTATCCCTGGAAGATTGATGGCGAGGACGGCAAGCATTGCAAAAACACTCGCCCATACGCTCGATGCAACAAGTCTACCCAGCTCGCCCATCGGTGCCTGGATGATGAGCTTTTCACGTTTGTTAAGACGCGCGGCAAGGAACGAGACGGCAACGGCCGTTGCGACCCATAGCAAGTACTCCTTCGATCCGTCATAATAGGTGTACTCTCCATCCGATATCTGCAGAAACGGAAGTAGGGGAGAGAGCGGTGCCAAGATAAGACGTCCCGCGGCAAGAGGGTACAGAAGCGCGGGCATGCTTGATGAAGAGGTATAGACACCGTCCTCCCCCGCATTCACAAGCGCATCCGCATAGGATGCTGACAATTCCTGCTCAACACGGGTTATTCCCGACTCGAGGTATTCGACCCGTCCGTCGATGCCAGCCGCGCTCCTGAAGACGGGCAGAGCACAAAGAACCATCAACGCAACAACGACAACACAGAGCGACCTGGAGGAGAGAAGCGACCTAAAGATCGCCTTCGAGATTTTGAGCATATTCATCGCCAACCTTAACCTCATCCAGTCGGAACAGAGGGGCCGAACAAAATGCTCGGCCCTTATTACTTGTCGGCAAAGTCAATTTAACATAAACTGTTAAAAAGTAACCTGAGTTTTTTAAATTCTTCGGAGGTTATTATGAGTTCCGACAATCGCACTCCCCGGCTTCATTCCTTCCGCATCGCATGTGCGATAGCCTCTGCGACCCTTTGCGCCACCGCCATCGCACAAGTGGCGTTCTCCTTAAAGCCAGCAATCGAAGTGCTCGACAACCCTGTAATTGCAGACTCCCCCGCGTATCCAGCCCTTGCGATCTCGACATTGGTCCCTGCCGTCATCGGTATCGCTACGACCATCCTCAGCGCCGTTCTCGTGTGGACGATCAAGAGCGGAGACCCCTTCAAGAAAGGGTCTGCGACATGCTTGAAGGTGCTCGGCATTCTCTTCGTTGTTCAAGCTGCCACCAGCCTCTACGCCGGCTCACTCAAAACCTCCGTTTCGATGTTTGGCGGCGAGGGGGCCGTCGGCGCCCAAGAGATCGCTTCATCATTCGATTGGACCTCTCTGGTTCTCGGCATCGTCCTGTTCATGCTTTCCCAGCTCTTCTTGTACGCCCGAGAGCTGTACCTCGACTCCGACGAGATTGCGTAAGGAAACGCCATGCCCGTAATTGTTCGCCTCGACAAGATCATGGCCGAGCGAAAGATTTCCTCGAACGAACTTGCCGAAAGGATTGGAACCACGCCCGTGAACCTGTCCCGTATTAAAAAAGGGCATATTCGCGGCATTCGCTTCAACACACTCGAGCAGCTATGCCTCGCCCTTCGTTGCCAACCCGGAGACCTTCTCGAAGTCATGAGCGAAGAGGATGCCCGAAAGGAGTTCGGACTCGATTGGTCCGCCGAGGATTAGAGGGCGGTCGTACTCGCCCTGCACACGGGGATGCGAATCGGCGAGGTCTGCGGCCTTCGGTGGTGCGATGTGGATTTCGAGACGGGCCTGATCTCGATCAGACACTCGGTGGCGTACGCGAAGGGAATGGGTTCGTTCATCAAGGACACCAAGACCCATGACGCCAGGGGTATCCCCATCGACCCGGTCGGCCTACTCCCCTTCCTGAAGGAGACCCACGAGATCGACTGCGGAAAGCTGCGCTTGCGCGGCCTTACCGGGGCGGTCGAGATCGGGGACTGCTACATCCTGTCGGAGCCGGGCGCGACCTTCGCGACGACAAGCTATATCCGCAGGGCGTTCAAGACGTTCTCGGAGACCAACGGCCTCATGGGCACCAACGACGAGCTGATCACGTTCCACGGCCTTCGCCACACGTTCGCAACGCAGTGGATCCGCCAAGGCGGCGATATCAAGGCGCTCCAATCGATCCCCGGCCACAAGGACGCCATGGCGACGCTCAGCGTCTACGCCGACATCGAGCCCATCTCCAAAATCCATAACATGCTGCGCGCCACGCCGTGCCTTTGGCGCGGGCACCTCGGGCCGAGGGTCGATCCGGGTCCCATGTTCCAACAGAGGATCCAGGAGTCCATCGAGACGCTCCAGGCGTTCGGCTACGGCATCACCGAGCCGGACGACCGAAATATCGCCATACGCGACGTGAAGACGAACAGTTGGCTCTAGCTCACCGAGTACGCGGCAGTGCTGGGCCCATCCCAACTGAGGTCACGGTGGTCCGATAGGGGCGCCGCCCGCGGCATGCGCCGCGGAGCGGTATCCCCTACCGAAGGGCGGGGATGCCCTCCGCTTCCAGTTCGGAATCAGCCGTCGGAGGCGTTCGGCTGACTGCGGGAACGGCCTGTCCGCTCAATGTGTTCGGCTGAGATCGGAAATCAACCCAACACGAGCCGGACACGCGCCAGACGGCTCTTCCCCGTACGGCCTTCCCCCTTACGCTCATGTTGCAGGCATGTAACGCCGCAGCGAGCGCGCCTTTTTTGCGCCAGACAGGTACAATGATGAACACTGTACCGTAGCGGAGCGCCCCGCGCGCGCCGCAACCACGCGAAAGGGTTTCCCATGGCCGAGATCTCGTCCTCCCGCATCGTCATCACCGTCCTTGGCAAGAACCGCCCCGGCATCGTCGCCGGCGTCACCCGTGTTCTGGGCGAAGCCAACGTCGACATCCGCGACATCACGCAGTCCATTATCGAGGACATCTTCACCATGACCATGCTGGCCGACACCGCCGAGTCCAAGCTCGACTTCGCCGAGCTGCAGAAGGCCCTGGCCGAGGCAGGCGAGCTTTCGGGCGTCAACGTGTTCATTCAGCGCGAGGACGTCTTTAACTTTATGTACCGCCTGTAGCGAACAAGCCGCTCGGGGCAGCTTGACGTCATATCGTCCAAGCGCGCCGCCCCAAAGCGGACCGGAGAGGAGCGCGCATGGCCTACGACGCCAAGAAAATCTACTACCGCTTCGACGATCACCTGAGCCGCCTGGTTCTGGATTACGAGGCGAGCCGTCAGATTTCGCCCGAAAGCGAAAACCTCTACCACGGCCTGCCGACCGCCCCGTACGACGAGGGCTTGTTCGTAGAGCACAACGTCAAGCGCGGCCTGCGCAATGCCGACGGCTCGGGCGTGGTCGCGGGTCTTACCCGCATCTCGGACGTGCACGGCTACAACAAGGTCGACGGTAAGGTCGTGCCCGATCAGGGCAAACTCACGCTTCGTGGCTACAGCATCGAGGATCTGGTCAACAACGCCCAGGCCGAGAACCGCTACGGCTACGAAGAGGTCGCCTACCTGCTCATCACGGGCTCTCTACCCACCAAGGAAGAGCTTGACGGTTTTTGCGGACGCCTGGGTGCTTTTAGGCACCTGAGCGACGAATACGTCCGTGAGTTCCCCATGACCACGGTGTCGTCGAGCATCATGAATGTGCTTCAGCGCGCCGTGCTGCTGCTCTACGCCTTCGATGCCGAGCCCGACGCCATTACACCCGAGCACGAAATCGACGTCGCCATCTCCATGCTCGCCCGTCTCCCCCGTATCGCCGCCTTTGCGCACATGGCATCGGTCGCCAAGCGCCACGGCTCGGAGATGCACGTGCCGCACCCCACGCCCGGCCTCTCCACCGCCGAGACCATTCTGCAGGTCCTACGCGGCGGCATGGCGTTCACTCACGATGAGGCGATGCTGCTCGACGTGATGCTCATGTTGCATGCCGAGCACGGCGGCGGCAACAACTCCACGTTTGCCTGCCGCGTCCTGTCCTCCTCGGCCACCGACCC
>CAJLLB010000109.1 GCA_905207425.1 uncultured Collinsella sp. | reverse complement strand
GTCGAGCCGCCTGAAGGTGCCGCACGTGGGCTGGGACCAGGTGTACATGACGTCCGCCGGTGCGGCTGATCCGCTGCTTGCCGGTTTTGCCGAGGGCGCCAACATGTATTTCACTCACAGCTACGCGGTGGCCGACGACGTCGATGCCGCCGATGTGTTGGCACGCACGCACTATACACGGAGCTTCCCGTGCATCGTGCGCCACGGTAACGTGTGGGGCTGCCAGTTCCATCCCGAGAAATCCTCCGCGCTGGGTCAGTGCATCCTTAAGAACTTCGTCAACATCGTCGAGGAGGTCGGCCGATGATCCTGTTTCCCGCAATCGATCTGATCGGCGGCAAGGTCGTGCGCCTGGAGCGCGGCGACCGGAGTCGCTGCAAGGTATATTCCGACGACCCCGTGGCCGTTGCTCGCTCGTTTGCCGAGCAGGGCGCAAGCTGGGTGCACGTCGTCGACCTGTCCGCTGCCTTTGGCGAGGACGAGGACACATGCGCTGCCAACTCGGCGGCGATTAAGGCCATCTGCGGCGTCGACGGTCTGTCCGTGGACGTGGGCGGCGGCGTTCGCTCGCTCGCACGCATCGACGAGCTGGCCGGCTATGGTGCTCGCCGCATTGCGCTGGGCACCGTGCTGGTGACCGAGCCAGGTTTTGCCGAGGTGGCAGCCCAAGGCTTTGGCGAGCTGCTGGTCGCCGACATTGCCGCGCGCGACGGCCAGGTTAAGGTGAACGGCTGGCGCGACGGCGCGGGCGTGGCGCTCGACGATGCCGTGGCGCAGCTTACCGAGCTGGGCTTTAAGCATCTGGTGTATACCGACATCGCGCGCGATGGCATGCAGACGGGCATCGATGTGGCGGCGTATCGCCATGTGGCGCAGGTCGCGGGCTTTCCCGTCGTGGCGTCGGGCGGTATCTCGACGCTCGGCGATATTCGCGCGCTTGCCGCGGTGGGCGAGGGCGCCATCGAGGGTGCTATCACTGGTCGTGCGCTCTACGAGGGCAACTTTACGCTGGCCCAGGCGCTGGCCGCCGCCCGAGGGGAGGAGTAGCCCATGCTTACCAAACGCGTAATTCCCTGTCTGGATGTTAAGGACGGCCGCGTGGTCAAGGGCGTCAACTTTGTGAGCTTGCGCGATGCGGGCGACCCGGTGGAGCTAGCGCGTGCCTACGATCGCGAGGGTGCGGACGAGGTCGTCTTCCTGGATATTACCGCCACGAGTGACAACCGCGCGACGACTATCGAGATGGCGGCGCATGCGGCCGAGGAGCTGGCTATCCCCTATACCGTGGGCGGCGGCTTTCGCGATCTTGCGGGCATGCGCACCATGGTTGCCGCCGGTGCCGACAAGGTGTCGCTCAACTCGGCGGCCGTGCGCGACCCGTCGCTGATTAGCCAGGCTGCCGCGGCGTTTGGCAGCCAGGCCGTGGTCGTGGCGATTGATGCCAAGCGCGTGGGGCTGCCCGGGGAGCCGGGCGCCGATAAGTGGGGGGTCTTTACGGCGGGCGGCCGCAACGCTACGGGTATCGACGCGGTGGCGTGGGCCGAGGAGGCGGCTCGTCGCGGCGCCGGCGAAATCCTACTGACCAGCATGGATCGCGACGGCACCAAGGCCGGCTTTGATTTGGCGCTCACCCGCGCCGTGGCGCGCGCGGTGCCGATTCCCGTCATCGCGAGCGGCGGCGTGGGCACACTCGAGCATTTTGCCGAGGGCGTGATCGAGGGCGAGGCCGACGCCGTGCTGGCGGCGAGCGTCTTTCACTTTGGAACCTTCAGCATTCGCGAAGTCAAAGAGTATATGGCATCGCAGGGAATCCCTGTGAGGTTGGACTTCTAGTGCTGCGGGCTTCGCTGCGGCTTGTCCAGGCACCGCATCTTGCCGTTCAAACCGTCGCTCGCGTACCAAAGTACGCGTCGCTCCTCTTTCGCGGCAACCTGCGGCACCTGGGCAAGCCTCGCCGACCTGCGATGTTCACGGTAATTACTTGGGAGGAATGATGACTGAGGTGGTAAATGCTACCGAGCTGAAATACGACGCCCGTGGGTTGATTCCTTGTGTGGTTCAGCAGTATGACACCGGCGAGGTGCTTATGGTTGCTTGGATGAACGAGGAATCGGTGGGGCTGACGCTCAAGACCGGGACCACGTGGTTTTGGAGCCGCAGCCGCCAGGAGCTCTGGAACAAGGGCGCGACAAGCGGCAACATGCAGGAGGTCAAGGAGCTCTGGGCCGACTGCGATAGCGATACGCTGCTGGTCAAGGTCGACTCGCCGGGTCCGGCCTGCCACACCGGCAACCGTACCTGCTTCTTTAAGAAACTCGCGTAGGGCGGGCGCTCGATTAGACGCTCGGCCACCAGAAAGGATTGAACTATGGGTGTGCGCACCGCAAACGTTCAGGATGGAAATATCGGAGAGACGCTGACAGGTCTGGCCGAGGTGATTCACGGTCGTCATGATGCATCGCCGCAGGAGAGCTATACCGCGCGTCTGCTGACCGATGTCGAGGACGAGCTGCTCAAGAAGCTTGCCGAGGAGGCAAGCGAGGTGATCATGGCCTGCAAGGATAACGATCACGATCACATCCGCTACGAGGCCGGCGACCTGGTCTACCACCTGCTCGTGACGCTCGAGCGCTACGGTATCACCCTCGACGAGCTAGCCGGCGAACTCAACGCCCGCCGCCACTAGTCATTGGGGACGTTCTTAAACGACCAGTTAGGCGAGGGGCGTGGACTCCCATTCTCCGGTGAGGTGGGGGATGTCGAAGGTTCGATAACCGCAGTCGTAGGCGTGGGCCTGGGCCTCGCGGATGTTCCAGCAGATGTCGCAGGCGCGGTGTGCGTCCGAGCCAAAAGTGATCGGCACCTCGGCGTGGGCGAAGCAACGCAACAACCCGGTCGCGGGATAGTAGTCGTCGAGTCCCTTGCGCGGCGCGGCGGTCGAGACCTCAACGCGGCGGCCTGTGTCGTGTGCACACTCTGCCATCTGCCCCCAGAACGGCGCGGGGTCAAAGTCGGGCGCAAAGCCCTCTTTCGAAAAGCGCATGACCAGGTCGGGGTGAGCCATTACATCAAAGTTGAGCGGGCTCTCGCAGGCGCGGCACCAGTCATCGACATAGCGCTCCCACACGCCGCGTACGTCTAAGTTTTCCCAAACATGCAGGTTGGTGTCATCGTCGATCCAACCGCAAAGGGAATCGGGTGTATCAGGACGAGCGACGTCCTCCGTCCCCGCCGTGCCCGCAGCACCTGCCGCAATATCGCCTGGGTTGCCAATCCAATGCACGCTGCCCAGGAGTACGACGGCGCCCTGGGACCAGCGCTCAACCAAAGGCTCGCAGCCCTCGTACCAATCGCATTCAAAGCCATAGATAAAGCTGAGCTCCGGCGCAATCTGCGCGGCAAGCTTGCGAGCATCCTCAAAAGCCAGACGATGTGCCGGCAGGTCGCCCTCAGTAACCTGCACTTCGCAGTTGGCATCCATGCTGGCGGGCAAGGTGAGGTGGTCGGTCGAGACCATGACCCGACAGCCAGCCGCCGCGGCGGCGCGAACGTTTTCCTCAAAGGAGGCATGGCCGTCCGAAAACGAGGTGTGGGTGTGGCAATCGACCAGCGGGCAAGCAGACATGGCGGCTCCTTTGCGTCAAGCGAATCCGCTCCATTGTAATGGCGCGACCCCTGGCGCGCCGGGAACGCCACAAGTCGAAACCGACTGGAAAGGGCAGGCGGCGCGCAAGGGCTGCCGCACGACATCGACCCTGCCTCAAAACGTGTACGTCAGCCTCCAAAAGCTGCAAAAAATGACGTGTTTGGAGGCTGCCGTACACGTTTGGATAGGGGCGAGGACGATCCCGGCGCACGCCGACGTCCGCGACGGGCAAAAGTCCCGCCCATCCCATGACGCCGCCCCCACGCCGCCCGCGATGTGCTAGCGTTTGAGTGAACAAAACGAGCCCGCGCGGAAAGGAACCGGACCGTATGCAACGTGGAAGTACATCTCCGCTGTCCCGCGAGACCGATGCGCCCGAGACCATCGTCAAGCTGGAGTGCGACATCGACGATGCGTCGCCCGAGGTACTCGCCTATGCCGCCGACCGCCTGCGCGAGGCCGGCGCCCGCGAGGTGCACTGGCTACCCCTCTACTGCAAAAAGGGTCGCCCCGGATGGCAGTTGCAGGTGATCTGCTCGCACGAGGATATCGAGCGCCTACAGACGATTATCTTTTTGGAGACCACGACCAACGCCGTTCGTCGCCAGGTGATGGAACGCGTTTGCCTGCCGCGCCGATTCGAGCAGGTGACAACGCCTTGGGGCGAGGTGGCCGTAAAGGTGGCAACCCTGCCCGATGGCAGCGAGCGTGCAGCGCCCGAGTACGAGGACTGCGCTCGCCTTGCCCGTGAGCACAATGTGCCGCTCCAGCGCGTGATGCAGGCGGCGCAAGCCGCGGCTCTGCAATTTGAGTGACACGGTCGGCGACGCGCCACACCCACCCCATCAACCTCACCGAAAGGACCACCATGAAATACCTCATCGCCTCCGACATCCACGGCTCGGCATACTGGACCGAGCGCCTGGTCACCGCCATCGATTCCGAGCAGCCCGACCGCATCGTGCTGCTGGGCGACCTGCTCTACCACGGTCCACGCAACGACCTGCCGCGCGATTACGCCCCCAAGCGCGTAATCCCGCTGCTCAACGCCCTGGCCGACCGCATCATCGCGGTGCGCGGCAACTGCGACGCCGAGGTCGACCAGATGGTCCTCGACTTCCCCGTCATGGCCGACTACGCCACGCTGTTTGACGAAACCGGCCGTGAGCTGTTCCTGACGCACGGCCACGTCTTTGGCGCCGGCATGCACAACAGCGTCGACCACGCGCCCGCGCTGCCCGAGGGCTCCGCGCTCGTCTACGGTCACACGCACGTCAAGGTCAACGAGGAAAGCGCCGCGCACCCGGGCCTGTGGCTCTTCAACCCCGGTAGCGTGAGCATCCCCAAGGACGGCTCGCACAGCTACGGCATCTACGAGGGCGGCGCGTTCCGCCACGTGGTCCTGGAGGAGGAATAACCATGGCGCAGCACATGGCTCAGCAAAATGCCGAGGGCTCGCGCGATTTGTCCACGCTGGTCGACGCGTCGGCCGAGCTACAACATCTGGTGCAGATCGTCTGGCGCTTGCGTCAGCCCGACGGCTGCCCGTGGGACCGTGAGCAGACGCACCGCAGCATCGGCAAGAACATGATCGAGGAGGCCTACGAGGCACTCGACTGCATCGAGGCGGACGACGCGGTTCACCTACGCGAGGAGCTGGGCGACGTGCTCATGCAGGTCGTGCTGCATGCGCAGATTGCGGCGGACGCCGGCGAGTTTACGCTGGCCGACGTGGCGCGTGATATCGATGCCAAGCTCATCCGCCGTCATCCGCACGTGTTTGGCGATGTAGATGCCGACAGTTCCGACGAGGTACTCAAGATTTGGGACGAGGTCAAGCTTGCCGAGAGGGCTGCCAAGGACAAGGCCGTGGCGGCAGGCGAGGCTGCGCCCGAGGGCCTGCTCGACGGCGTGCCCACGCATCTGCCGGCGCTGATGCAGGCTCAGAAGGTGTCGCGCAAGGCGGCTGCCGTGGGCTTTGAGTGGGAGACGGTCCAGGATGTGTGGGACGAGGTCGCCGAGGAGCGTGCCGAGTTTGAGGCCGAGGCCCCTGGCTCGCCCGAGCGCGAAATGGAGTTTGGCGATCTGCTCTTTGCCCTGGTCAACGTCGCGCGCAAGGAGGGTATCGACGCCGAGAGCGCCCTGCGCGCGAGCACGGCCAAGTTTCGCCGTCGCTGGGCTGCGATGGAGCAGATGGCGGCCGATGCCCACGTGGATCTTGCCGAGCTTTCGACCCACGGCCTCAACGACCTGTGGGATGCCGCAAAGGCGGAGGAGTAAGACTGCGGGAACGACGGGCTGACACGCCTCATCGTTCCCGCTAAATTTTTCGAAAATCAAGTGTATCCCTCGGCTAACTTAGGGCATAATGCAAAAAGTGCGACATGGCTAACTTACGGAGACGCACCGATGGTGCACGGTCAGCCGGTCGCTTGCATCCACTACGTTTCCAAGTGAGAGGGAGACAACATGAGCGATATTTTGGACGTTTACGGTCGCGAGGTGCTCGACAGCCGCGGCAATCCCACCGTCGAGGTCGAGGTTGTGCTCGAGGACGGTAGCTTCGGTCGCGCGATGGTGCCTTCGGGCGCTTCGACCGGTGCCTTTGAGGCTTGCGAGCTGCGCGATGGCGACAAGGGCCGCTATCTGGGCAAGGGCGTCTCTCAGGCCGTCGAGCACGTCAACAACGAGTGCGCCAATGCCGTCGCCGGCCTCGACGCCTTCGACCAGCGTGCCGTCGATGCCGCGCTGATTGCCGCGGACGGTACCCCCAACAAGACCAAGCTCGGTGCCAACGCCATCCTGGGCGTGTCGCTGGCCGTTGCCCGCGCTGCCGCCGACTATTTCGGCATGCCGCTCTATCGCTATATCGGCGG
>CAJLLB010000108.1 GCA_905207425.1 uncultured Collinsella sp. | reverse complement strand
GGTGCGCGAGAATATCTCGGCGGCGGCCTCCCAGAGCTCGGGCCTGGTGGGCGCCTTGGGGTGCGAAAGCGCGTAATAGTAGCTCGACCTCGCCAAGCCGGCGCATTCCAGCAGGTCAACGAGTGGGTACTGCCCTGAAAGCCCGCTCACGACAACCGCTTTCTCTCGGTTCGGGAGCGCTTCTCCGCCTTCAGGGCTATCGATTTTTTTAAGTAGGCGTTCTCGGCCTCGAGCTTCCGGACCCTCCGCTCGAGCTCCTGCTCGCGCGTCATCTCCTTGGCTGGGGAGCCGGAGCCTTTCGGCCTCCCCTTGGGCTTCGGCCTGAGCGCCTCCGGACCTTCCTCCCTGTATGCCTTCAGCCATTTCTTGAGAGAGCTCGGCGAGGCTATCCCGAACTTCGCCATGGCCTCGGGCTTCGTCATGCCCTCGTCAACGACCGCCCTGACGGCGGCCGGCTTCGTCTCAAACGAGTAGGCGGCGTGCTTCTTTCCCATCATAGCTAGAACCTCGATGCCTGCTGATCTGTAGATGTCTAGCCATTTTCTCACGGTTTCCTCTGGTATCCCGAGCAGAGCCGCAATCGATGCGCGGCCTCGCCCCATGTCGTACAGCTCGGCCGCGCGCAGCCTCAGACCGACGTCGTACAAAGCGTTTCCAGCCATAAAAGGGCCTCCCATTTCTCGTATCCAAGAAATGGGAGGCAGTTCATATGAATTCGGGGCTCTTTGTGCCGCACATCTATGAGAGGGAATCGATGCGCACGGACGCTACTCCATGTAGCCACCCTGGATGGCGGAAACTGCATGTTCGGTAAAGAACTTGAGCGTGCCGGAGGTGTAACGATTAGCCTTGGGCTTCCAAGCGGCGCGACGCTCGGCCAGGACGGCGTCGACCTCGGCCGGCTCCATCTCCTTGCCGGCGATGCCCACGATGGACAGCGAGCGCTCGGGGATGTTGATCCGGATAAGGTCGCCCTCCTCGATCAGGGCAATCGGGCCGCCCACGGCAGCCTCGGGCGAAACGTGTCCGATAGCCGGGCCCTTGGAGGCGCCGGAGAAGCGGCCATCGGTGATCAGGGCAATGCTCGCACCCAGCTCGGGATCGCTGGCGATAGCCTCAGTGGTGTAGAACATCTCGGGCATTCCGGAACCCTTGGGGCCCTCATAACGAATGATGACGGCGTCGCCGGGCTTGACCTCGTGCGTCAGGACGGCGTGGATAGCGTCCTCCTCGCAATCGAACGGACGTGCCTTAAGCGTGGCCTGGAACATCTCGCGCGGAACAACCGTGTGCTTGACGACGGCGCCCTCGGGGGCAAGGTTGCCGTGGAGGATGGCGATGGAGCCGTCGGTACCAAAGGCCTGGTCAAACGGGCGAATGATGTCCTCGCGCTTGAGGTTCCACTTCTCCAAGTAGCGGCCGCACTTCTCGTAGTAGCCGTTGTTCTTGAGGCCCTCGAGGTTCTCGCCGAGGGTCTTGCCGGTGACGGTCATGACATCGAGGTGAAGCATCGACTTGATCTCCTCCATGATGCGCGGCACGCCACCCGCATAGTAGAAGAACTGTGCCGGCCACTCGCCTGCGGGACGGACGTTGAGCAGGTAGTGGGCGCCACGGTGCAGGCGATCGAAGTCGTCGGCGGACATCTCGATGCCAAACTCGCGGGCGATCGCGGGGATGTGCAGCAGCGAGTTGGTGGAACCGGAGATGGCGCCGTGGACCATGATGAGGTTCTCGAAGGACTCCTTGGTCACGATGTCACGCGGACACAGGTTGTGCTCGGAGAGCCACACGGACTGACGGCCGGCCTCGCGCGCAAACTCACGCAGATCGGAGCTGGTTGCGGGCAACAGGGCCGTGCCGGGGAGCATAAGGCCCAGGGCCTCGGCGGTAACCTGCATGGTCGACGCGGTGCCCATAAAGGAGCAGGCGCCGCAGCTGGGGCATGCGTTGTGCTTGGCAAACTCAAGCTCCTCGCGGGAAATCTCGCCGCGCTCGTAGCGGGCAGAAATCGCGCCGAGCTGCTCCAGGGTCAGCAGGTCAGGACCGGCATCCATGACACCGCCGGTAACGACGATGGAGGGGATGTTGATGCGGCCCATGGCCATGAGGTTCGCAGGCAGGCCCTTATCGCAGCTGGCAACAAAGACGCCGGCGTCGAACGGGGTGGCCTTGGCATGGATCTCGATCATGTTGGCGATCATGTCGCGGCTGGGCAGCGAGTAGTTGATGCCATCGTGGCCCTGGGCCTCGCCGTCGCAGATATCGGTGCAGAAGTAACGGGCACCGTGACCGCCAGCCTCGGCAACGCCGGCACGGACCTCCTCGACCAGCTCAAACAGGCCGGCAGAACCCGGGTGCGAGTCGCCAAACGTCGACTCGATAATGACCTGCGGCTTGTCCAGGTCCTCGATGGACCAGCCAGAGCCCAGGCGCAGCGGGTCCATCTCGGGGCTGATGGTGCGAAACTTGCCGGAGCGCGGCTGCAGCTTGGCAACCAGGTCGGCTGCCTCCTGCTGAATCTGTACCTTGGTCTTCTCGTCCATGATGCTCTCCTCTTTTGATTTGAACGGTTGTACCAATCGTTGGTTAATGAATCAGGTGTAAATGGGTACCGAGCGATGCACTCGGCGGAAGATGCTTAGCTACGCGAACTAGGCGAAGAACGAGATCACCAGGGCGCAGGCAAGACCCGAAAGGCCGATGAGCGTCTCCATAACGGTCCAGGACTTGAGGGTTGTCTTCTCATCAATCTCCAGGAACGAGGAGCACATCCAAAAACCGGCATCGTTGACGTGCGAGAGGGCCGTGGCACCGCCGCAGATAGCAAGACAGATAGCGGCACGCATGAGCACTGAGGCTCCGGCAACCGCAGGCATGGCGGCCATAATGCCCGATGCCATGGTCATAGCGACGATGGAGCTGCCGACAGAGGCGCGCACCATGACGGCAATCAAAAAGGCAACGACCACCAAAGGCAGCGGTGAGGCCTCGAGCATAGGGCCGATAACCTGGCCCAAGCCGCAGTCTTGCAGCATCCAGCGAATGACGCCGCCACAGGCGATAACCAGCAAGATCATGCCGACGGGTTTAAGAGAGCGGTCGAGCAGGGCTTTGAGCTCGGCGCCGGAGTAACCGCGGCGCGCGCCCAGCAGATACATCGCGACGAGCGTGGCGAGCGTCAAAGCGACGAACGGCTTGCCTAGGAAGGCGAGAATCGAGGCGAGCTCGGCGGGCATGGGGATATAAGAGGACAACGTGCCCAGCAAAATCAGACAAAGCGGCGTGAGCACGATGGCAAGAACCATGCCAAAGGAGGGAAGCTCCTTTTCGTCGCTCGCGCCCTCGGCAGAGGTAAAGTGCTCCGGAACATCGGTAAAGATGCGACCGCCCACGTTGCGGCCCCAGATGACGCCGGCAATCGCCATGGCGATGAAGGCGGTGGGGATACCGACGAGAATCATGGTGCCCAGGTCGACACCGAGCGTGCCGGCGACCAAAACCGACCCGGCCGATGGCGGCACAAACGCATAGCCAGCGGCAAGTCCCGCGAGCAGCGCGATGCCGTAGTAGAGCGTCGACTTTTTGGTCTGCGATGCCACGCTAAACGCAAGTGGGATCAAAACGACCACGCCGGCCTCAAAGAACACCGTAGTGCCGATAACCAGACCGGTAATTCCCAGCGCCCAGCTGGAATGACCCTGCCCAAAGGTATCGATGAAGGTCTGGGCGATCTTCTTGGCGCCGCCGCTCTCTTCAAGAATCTGACCAAACATCGAGCCCAGGCCAATGAGCAGGGCGATGTTTTGCAGCGTGGTGCCCACGCCCTTGGTGACAGTGTCCGCCACCAGGTCGAGCGGCATACCGGCGCCGATGCCGATCGCGAGCGCCGAGACCATCATCGAAAGCACGGGATGCAGCTTGAACTTAATGATGAGCGCAAGCAGCAGCGCAATGCCCACGATGGCGGCGATGACCAGCCTGGTGGGGTCGGCCATAAACGTTGGGTCTGACATCTTTCCTCCAATTCATCAGACCTTTTGAATTCGGCTTAGACTATAGCGTGTTTTGGAAAGGTCTGATGTTTCATTTTGGAATTTGTTCGAAATACATCTGATGTATTTGGTAAACGGTCGTATTTGCGCTGCGAACGGTATATCTAAGCCGCCCGACTCAAATCCAGCGGCCAATATCGCATCCGTGGTGCGCTAAAATAGCTCAGATGAATTTTGTAATGAAAGGTATAGCTATGGCCCGCGCCGAATCGGGACTCCCCGAGCAAATATCGGAGAAAATCATTCAATTGATTCTGGATGAACACCTTGAGCAAGGAGATCGCCTGCCTAAGGAAACCGTGCTGGTCGAGCGCTTGGGCGCCGGCAGGAGCACTGTGCGCGAGGCCATGAAGTTGCTGCAGTCGCGCAATATCGTGCGCATTAAGCAGGGTTCGGGCACCTATGTGGCGTCAAACCCCGGCGTTGCCGACGACCCGCTGGGCTTTACCTTTATCGACGACAAGCAGCGTCTGGCGCGCGACCTACTCGAGGTGCGCTTTATGGTCGAGCCGCAGATGGCACGCATGGCAGCCGAGCACGCAACCAACGACCAGGTCGTCTGTATCAAAGAGCTCTGCGACGAATCCGAGCGCCTGGCCGAGGCCGGTGAGGATTACTCCGCCGCCGACACCGCGTTCCACAATGCCATTGCCGAGAGCTCCGGAAACCTCGTCGTTCCCCGCCTGATGGGCGTGCTCAAGGCATCCGTCCCCCTCTTTATCGACGTGACCGGCAAAAAGCTCGTCGAGGAAACTATCCGCACGCACCGCGATGTGGCCGACGCCATCGCCTCGCGCAATCCCACCGCCGCGCACGACGCGATGTATCTCCACCTGGTGTATAACCGCAACATGATTGCGGAGGGAGCAGAAACAGAAGGCATTTAGGGCCCGACAATAATCTTTCTTTGGCAAAACGCAGGCGGCGGCTGCCCAACACACAGGGCAGCCGCCGCTTTTTGCAATCGATTGGTGCAAAGGGGTTGACTAGAGCTCGCAGGCAACCTTGTAGCCATCGCCGATGGCATCGCGGATGTTGCCACACTTCTGGGCATCGCCCAGCACGTGGACAGCAATGCCAGCTGCAGCCAGGTCGTCGGCCAGCTTGGTATTGGGACGATAGCCCATGGCAAGCACCAGCGTATCGGCATCGGCGATAGTGTGGACCTCGCCGTCCTTTTCGTAGCTGATAGTGTCCTCGGTAATCTCGGTCACCTTGGCCTCGGTCAGCACGTGAACGCCCTTGGAGAGCATGCGCGTGATGAGCACCGCGCGACCGGCACCGCCCTCGTTGGCGGCGAGCGTCTTGGTCATCTCGATGACGGTGACATCGCGGTTGGCCGGCGACAGGTCGTTGACCAGCGGGGCCAGGTAATCGGCCGTCTCGCAGCCAACGGTGCCGCCGCCCACGATGACGATCTTCTTGCCCGGGAAAGCCTTGCCACCCAGTAGGTCGTCAGCTGTCATAACCTGCTTAAAGCCTTGCATGAAGGCCGGAGCGATGGGCTCGGCGCCATAAGCCAGGACAACCTCGTAACCCGCGTAGTCATGCTGAATGTCCTCGGCAGTAAGCTCGGTGCCAAATACGCACTTCACGCCGGCCTCGGCCAGACGACGGTACTGATACTTGATCACGCGGGTGAGTTCCTGCTTTGCCGGCGGAACGGCCGCGATACGCATCTCGCCGCCCGGCTCATCCTGCTTGTCCACGAGCACCACGTTGTGGCCGCGCTTGGCGGCAATGTAGGCTGCCTCCATGCCCGCAGGACCAGCGCCCACAACGAGCACGTTCTTGGCCTCGGCGGCAGGCTCGTAGCCAGCCTCGTCGCGCTCCACGTCCGGGTTGACGGTACAGGAGATGCGCTTGCCGAACATGATGCCGTTCAGGCAGCGCAGGCAGCCAATGCAGGGGCGGATATCGTCGGCGTTGCCGGCAGCGGCCTTATTGCAGAACTCGGCATCGCACAGATTGGCGCGGCCCATCATGCAGATGTCGGCAGCGCCGTCCTCGATCAGCTCCTCGGCGATCCAGGCCTCATTAATGCGTCCGACGGTGGCGACGGGAATGTTGACGTGCTTCTTGATCTCGCGCGAGCAGGCGGCGTGCGAGGCCTGCTGGGTACCGGCGGCGGGAATCGCGGAGCCGCGCTTGATGGTGGTGCCACCCGACACATGAATCATGTCGACGCCGGCCTTCTCCAGGCGACGCGAGACATAGATCATGTCGTTGAGGGTCAGGCCGCCATCGGTGTACTCATCGCCCGAGATGCGAACGTCGATGATAAAGTCCTTGCCACAGCGCTCGCGAATCTCGGCGAGTACGGGCATGTCGCGATCGGCCCACAGGATGCGCGCGCGGCCCTCGTCGGCAAGGTTGATGTCGGTGATGTCGTAGCTCATGGGTTCCTCCTCGATGAAATGACACGCTGCACATACTATCACGGGTGAATGGGGCAAGCAGACGGGGC
>CAJLLB010000107.1 GCA_905207425.1 uncultured Collinsella sp. | reverse complement strand
TCCCCCGTGGCCGCCCTGTGGCGTAGCTAGTTTTTAGCTTTGATTACCGTTTGGCATTAGGCGGCTGCGGAGGCCTTGTCGGTCGTTGCCTTGCCGTTGCTCTGCTGGCCCTCAAAATGCTTGTAGCACCAGCTGGTGACCAGCGGGGTCAAAATAGCCGTAACGATTGCGCAGGCAGCAACCTGTGCCGTGGCCGTCGCGAGCACCGCGCCGCCGTACATGGCCTCGTTGACGCTTGCCATGGCAGCAGGCGTGGCCACATTGGCTCCGGCGCAGCTCGAAATGGCCGCACCTGCGACACCCGTACCGCCCGTGAGCTTATCGACCGCGATGACGGGAATTGCAAAGATCACCGAGCAGATCACGCCGAGCAGGATGCCGGGAAGACCGCCGTTGATAAGCTGGCCAAAAGTCATGGTCGAGCCCATGGCAAAGAAGACGAGCACGATGATGGCGGAAAGTGCCGGTGCCATCATCTTCTTAAAGCTGGGGAACAGGTTACCCAGAATAATGCCGACGACGATCGGCAGAATGGCGCCCACGAGCGACCAGCCGATCGGGGCCTGGCCGGCAGCGCCGAGCACGATCATCGTGACCGGAGGGCCGACAACCAGCGTGGTGATGGCGACAGCGCCACGCTCAGCCTCGTTGCCCATGGTACCCATCAGCCCAGCGTACATAGCGTTGTTGGCGCCGGTGCAAGCCGCCAGCATCACCATGGCAGAGATGCCAAACAAGTTGTCGTTGAACACATAAAGGATGAGCAGCGACATGGCAACGACCACGATCTGCTTGACGGCGATGATGATGGCGCCGCGGGCAGCGGCGGCAGGAGCGCTCTTAAACGAAATCGTCGTACCGACGATGAGCAAAAAAGCGCCCACGAGCGGGCCAGCGCCCTGCTGGGTCATGCCAAGCGTAAAGCTGCCGAGCGTTTTGAACAGGTCAGGGAATAGCGTGTTGAGCAGGCAGCCCAGCAAAAGCGGCACCAAAATATTGGCACCCGGGATGGAGGACATCTTAAAGAACGGCTCCTTTGCCGCCGGCGCCTCCACCGCAGTCGATTCACTCATATATATCTCCTTTGGATGCATGCGAATCGTAGCCGCACGCGCCTATGTCAGAAAGAAGGCGACGGTCCCGAGTCGCAGGAGCCGTCGCCGAATAATCGTCGCGGGGTATTACCCGTCCAGGACGATGCCGCCGTCGCAGTCACCGATCTCGCCGTTCACGAAGCTGGCGAGATCGGAAGCGAAGAACAGCACCATCTGCGCAGGCTCGCTGGCCTGGGCGGCGCGGCCCAGAGGAATACCGTTGATGATGCGCTGAGAGTTCTCGTCAGAGAGAATCGAGGTCATATCAGTAAGGGTGAGCGACGGGCACACGGCGTTGCAGCGAACGCCAAACTTGCCGCCTTCCTTGGCGACTGCCTTGGTTAGACCGTTAACACCGGCCTTGGAGCTCGCGTAGGCCGCGGTGCCGAGCAGGCCACCGCCGATCTTGCCAGCAACGGAACTCACGTTGACGATAGTGCCGGCATGGGCCGCCTTAAAGTGCGGGTACACGGCGTTCATCATGGTAAAGGTGCCGTTGAGGTTGATGTCGATGGTGCGACGCCACTCGGTGTCATCGATCTCATCGAACTTCTTGGTGCTGATGACGCCAGCGCAGTTGATCAGGATGTTGGTTTGCGGCAGGTCCGTAAAAATCTGCTCGACAGTCTCGCGCGCCTTGGGTGCATCGGCGACATCGAGCTGATAGAACTTGTTGCCCTCGCCAAGCTCGGCCACCGCGGCCTCGCCCTTAGCAGCGTTCCTTGCGATGAGCGCGACATGTCCGCCGCCCGCGACGATGCCCTTGGCGATCTCGAGGCCAATGCCCTGAGTGCCGCCCGTGACAATCGCGGTCTTGCCCGTGAAGTCAAATGCCATGACTCCATCCCCCTTTATATAAGGTGTCTCCTCGCGGGAAGTTGGAGCATCGCACGTGGCGATTATATGAGTCCCAGTCGTCATGGTGGTGACAACCCCTCGCCTAACCGCGTGCATAATAGTTCTTTGAAACGCTACAATTATTGAATTATTTTAATTCTTTATACGCTCTTTATATTACCTAGCAACCAGGTATTTTTTTGGGACATGCCCAGAGATCTACCCCTAACTTTGCTGATACCGACGGTGTACGGAGGTCGCCTAAAGATTGTTTTCTAGGCATGACCCAAAAATCTACCGTATAGGGTGCGCGTGCAAGGGTATCATCTTTCACCGGAAATAGTTTCTAGTGTTAGGGGTTTTCGATGGAAGATACCGATTTCCATGAGCTTGGGCGTCAGCTCTTAACTGAGTTTGGCAGCATGCATCAGCGAATTTCGCGCTTTGCGGACAAAGCTCTCGGCGGCGAGATGGCCGTCATGCGCGCCCTCATGCGCGCCGGCGGCTCACTCACACCGAGCGAACTCGCCGATCGTGCCTGGGTTTCGAGCGCCCGTATCGCCAATATCCTGCGCGCCCTCGAGGCCAAGGGTTGGGTCGAGCGCGAGCACTCAAAGACCGACCGTCGTCGCGTACACGTCACGGTGACCGACAAGGGATTCCAGGTCATCGAAATCAAACGCCGGGAATTCGAGGACCGCACCGCGGCCTTCCTCGAGCAGCTCGGCGAAACAGATACCCAAGAGATGGTGCGCCTTCTAAGACGTGCCAACGAAATTATCGACCGCAATCAAGAAAGGAGAGATGCCGAGTGAGGATTCTCAAGCTCTTTAAAAAGCATATCCTGGCACTACTCGCAGCTATCGTACTCATCGTAATCAGCTGCAACGCCGATCTGGCGCTGCCTACCTATATGAGCGACATCGTCGACGTGGGCGTGCAGCAAGGCGGTATTGCCTCGCCCGTGCCCGACACCATTCGCGCCGAATCGCTCGACGACCTCGAACTCTTTATGAGCGCCAAGGACGCCAAGGCTGTGGAGGCCGTGTTTAGCAAGGCTGGCAAAAACGGCATTCGAGCGTACAAGGGCACCGAGGAAGAGCGTGCCGATGGAGGCAAGATTGCCGACATTATGAGCCTGCCCGAGACTGTCGTACTTTCGTTCAACCAGGGCATTGACGCCGACTCCATGGGCGACATGACCGGCACGTCCGGCGAAAAAGACAGCGACGCCGCCCAGGCCATGCCCACCCCCGAGCAGATGGCGGCGATGACGCCCGAGCAGCTCGCCGAGATGCAGCAGAAGGCCGCAGCGGCGCAGAACATGCAAAAGCAGATTGATGCCGACGGCGGTAAGATCACCATGAAGAGCCTGCGCCTGGGTGTCGAGGGCGGTCTGGTAGACCAAAGCAAGCTCGTCGAGGGCGCCAACGAAATGGCGGATAAAATGGGCTCCATGTCGGGCTCCATCGTGACCCAACGCGCCGTGAGCTATG
Source organism: uncultured Collinsella sp. (assembly GCA_905207425.1). Classification (GTDB taxonomy): domain Bacteria; phylum Actinomycetota; class Coriobacteriia; order Coriobacteriales; family Coriobacteriaceae; genus Collinsella. The sequence continues at coordinate 3,147 of CAJLLB010000107.1, read as the reverse complement.
TGCAAGACGAGTACAAGGCGCAGGGCATCGACCCCGCCGACGTGCAGAACGCCTACCTGGGCCGCATGGCGACCACGATGTTTGGTCTGTGCCTGATCTCGCTCGTCGCCACCATCCTGACCGGTGCCGTGGCTTCGCGCACCGCCTGCTCCATCGCCCGCGACCTGCGCCGCGAGACCTTCAACAAGGTTATGCACTTCTCGCCGGCCGAGGTGGGCAAGTTTAGCCAGGCCTCGCTCATCACCCGCTGCACCAACGACATTCAGCAGATCCAGATGGCCGCAACCCTGTTTATCCGCATGTGCCTGATGGCCCCCGTCATGGGCATCGTCGCCGTTATGCGCGTCCTGGCCAACCACACCGGCCTGGAGTGGACCATCGCCGTGGCCATCATCGCGGTTTCGGCCGTTGTCGGCGTGCTCATGGGCCTCACCATGCCCAAGTTCAAAAAGATGCAGAGCTTTGTGGACCGCGTGAACCTTACCGCCCGCGAGCTGCTCGACGGCCTTATGCCCATCCGCTCGTTCAACCGCGAGGAACATGAGCTCGAGCGTTTTGACAAGGCTTCGCTCGACCTGATGACCACGCAGCTCTACACCAACCGCGCCATGAGCTTTATGATGCCGCTCATGATGCTTGTCATGAACTGCATCACCGTGCTTATCGTCTGGTTTGGCGCGCAGGGCGTGTCCGACGGCGTGATGCAGGTCGGCAACATGATGGCGTTTATCTCCTACACCATGCAGATCGTCATGGCGTTTATGATCCTCACCATGGTGTCGGTCATTCTGCCCCGTGCCGAGGTCGCAGCCGAGCGCGTGGAAGAGGTCATCACCTGCCCCACGAGCATCAACGACCCTGTCTCGCCCAAACTGCCCGCGGCCAGCGCGCCGCGCGGTGAGCTCACCTTCCGCGACGTGAGCTTCCAGTATCCCGATGCCCGTGCCGACGTCATCAGCGGCGTGAACTTCACCACGCATGCCGGTCAGATGCTCGGCATCATTGGCTCCACGGGCTCGGGCAAGTCCACGCTCGTGCAGTTGATTCCGCGCCTGTACGACGTCACGGGCGGCAGCATTTCGCTCGACGGCATCGACGTGCGCGACATGACCCTTTCCGAACTGCGCCGCCGCATTGGTTACATCCCGCAGCAGGGTCGCCTGTTCTCGGGCACTGTCAAGAGCAACCTCAAGTTTGCCGGCGACATGGTAAGCGACGATGACATGCACCAGGCCGCGCGCATCGCCCAGGCCGAGGACTTTATCGCCGAGCGCGAGGGCGGTTACGACTCCCCCATCAGCCAGGGTGGCTCCAATGTTTCGGGCGGTCAGCGCCAGCGTGTGGCCATCGCCCGCGCCCTGGCCAAAAAGCCCGAGGTCGTGGTGTTCGACGACTCGTTTAGCGCGCTTGACTACAAGACCGACGCGCGCCTGCGCGAGGAGCTGGCCAAAAACGTCACCGACGCCGCGCTCGTGGTCGTGGCACAACGCATCGCGACCATCATGCACGCCGACCAGATCATCGTACTCGACGACGGTCACGTAGTGGGCACCGGCACGCACGAGGAGCTACTGCGCAGCTGCCCGGCGTACCTGGAAATCGCACAGTCGCAGCTTTCCGCCGAGGAGCTGGGGCTTACCCAAGAAGAAATTGCAGCCGTTACGGAAGGAGGCGAGCACTAATGGCAGACGAGACCAAGACCCAAATTCCCAAGCCCACCCGTCAGCGTGGACCCATGGGCCGCATGGGCGGCATGCGTCGCGGCGAAAAGGCCAAGGACTTTAAGGGCACCATGAGGCAGCTGCTCGGCTATATCGGCCAGCACAAGATTGCCGTGTTTGCCGCCGTCGCCTTTGCCGTGTGCTCGGTCATCTTTAACATTGTGGGACCCAAGGTGCTCGGCCAGGTTACGACCAAGCTGTTCGAAGGCCTGGTCGCCAAGGTCAACGGCACCGGCGACGTTGACTTTGACTGGATCGCCAAGACGCTCGGCTTTTTGCTCTGCCTGTATCTGGCGAGCTCTGTCTGCAGCCTGGTCCAGGGCTGGCTCATGACCGGCGTCACGCAAAAGATCTGCTACCGCATGCGCAAGGAAATCGCCGCCAAGATTGCCGTCGTGCCGATGAGTTACTTCAACGGCCACAGCAAGGGAGACGTACTCAGCCGCATCACCAACGACGTCGATACGCTGGGTCAGTCGCTCAACCAGAGCGTGACGCAGCTCATCACGTCGGTAACGCAGATTATCGGCGTGCTCGTCATGATGCTTTCGATCAGCCTGCCGCTCACCGGCGTCACCGTGCTCACGCTGCCGGCAGCCGCGATTATCCTGACCGTAATGATTCACTTCTCGCAGCCGTACTTCCGCGAGCAACAGCAGGTTCTGGGCGCCGTCAACGGCATTATCGAGGAGGACTTTGCCGGTCAAAACGTCATTCAGGTGTTCGACCGCGCCGAGGTCTCAATCGAGGAGTTCGACCGTCAAAACGACCGCCTGTTTATTAGTGGCTGGCGTTCGCAGTTCCTGTCGGGCCTGATGATGCCGCTTATGAGCCTGGTGGGCAACATGGGTTACGTGGGCGTTGTCGTGGTGGGCGCGCAGCTCGCGCTGACCGGCAATGCCACGCCCGGCGACATCCAGAGCTTTATCCAGTACGTGCGCAACTTTACGCAACCCGTGCAGCAGCTGGGCAACGTGAGCAACACGATGCAGTCGATGGCAGCTGCCACCGAGCGTGTGTTTGAGTTTTTGGCCGCACCCGAGGAGGAGCAGAAGGCCGACGCGCAGATCCCTGAGAAGCGCCCCGGCCACGTGGAGTTTGACCATGTGAAGTTTGGCTACACGCCCGACAAGACCATCATCCACGACTTTAGCTGCGAGGCGCAGCCCGGCCAGACCATCGCCATCGTCGGCCCCACCGGCGCCGGCAAGACCACCCTGGTGAACCTGCTGATGCGGTTCTTTGAGATCAACAGCGGAAGCATCAGGATCGACGGCGTGCCCACCTCGGAGATGACCCGGGAGAGCGTCCATGACCTGTTCAGCATGGTCCTGCAGGACACCTGGCTGTTTGAGGGCACCGTCCGGGAGAACCTGGTCTACAACAAGGCCGGCGTCACGGACCAGCAGCTGGAGGAGGCCTGCCG
>CAJLLB010000106.1 GCA_905207425.1 uncultured Collinsella sp. | reverse complement strand
CGATTCAATCTCGAAAACAGCATTGCCCAGTTGACAAAACTATAGGAACACCCCCTTGTGGTGGTTTGAGGGCTACAGCCTAAAGAAGCTAAGAATCTGATCGCGGCTTACGGGCTTGTAATCGTTGGCATCGAGACCGACATCGTAGCGAAAGATAGGGCGCTCGCGATCGCGGTTGCGTGCGTTGGCGCGGTCACCCCTGCTGTGGATATGCCCATGCAGCATAATGGCGCCACGTGCCTTGCCGTTCCAGCTGAGCATGGGGTAGTGGCTCATAACCAGACGATGGCCCTTGGCATAGCCGGGAGCAATCTCCAGGTAATCGCGCACGTTTTCCCAAATCTGCGGTACGTCGGAATCTTCCCAGTCGCCGTCATGGTTACCGCGGATGAGCGTCACGTTCTGGCATTCGATACGCTCGCGCAGGCGCACCGCCTCCGCCAGGGGCAAACGATAGGTAAAGTCACCCAGAATATAGAGGCGGTCGTCCGCAGCCACGCACTCATTGATGGCATCGATGACCTTGCGGTTCATCTCCTCGACCGAGTCAAACGGCCGGTCCATGTCGTGCAAGATATTCGTATCGCCCAGGTGCAGGTCGGCGGTAAACCACATCATCGTCTATGCCCTCATTTCGCAACGTGCTCAACTCGTGCTAAGTATACAGACGTAGCGATGCGGCGGTTATCCAAAGAGCCCGCCGAACAGTCCGCGGCGGCGCTTGTCTTGCTTTTTCGAAGCGTCACCCTGAGTTTTCTTGTCCTGCCGCATCTTACGGTCCTGTTCCAGCTCATCGTCATCGAGTAGCACATCCCACTCAAACGGATCATCTGCCAGATCAAACAGGTCATCGTCATCAAACATGGCAGCCTCCATTGCCGACTAGCGAGCATCCACCACGTAGAGCCCAACGCGCACCTGATGCCACGGGCTGCGCTCGGGGGCAACCTGTTGCACACGGGCCTCAAATACGTCCTCGTGGCCGTAATACATCATCAAGGACAGTGGGCCGACCTCGTTTCCCGGAACATAGCCAAGCTTGGTGTTGCCGTAATAAATCGCAACCGCCTCAGGGTCATGGGGATTATCGCGCTCGTCACACAGCGTCAGCTTATCGCCCGCTTTAAGATCGCCCAAGACCAAGGCGCCATCGGCATACTGAAATCCTGCAATGTGAAATGACAGAAGAACACGCGAAGGCTCGTACATAGCAGCTCCTCTAACGGCCGGATAAACCGGTGTGTAACCTTATTGAGAAGTCTACGGTCCCGTGCGGACACAAATACATCCTGTCTGCGTCCTTCAATCGTTTGCCTCAACGCTTGCGCGACAGAACGCTTGCAGATAAGATAGGAACACGGATGGCACCCGTTGCCGCGGGTCTTGCCAACTCCGATACACGTTTTCATCGTGAGAAGTGGCCGTCTTCGCTTACGCGGGGGCGGCTATTTCATTCGGCCGATAAACAGACCGAGTTCGATAGCCGCAATCAACAACGCCAATAACGAAATAACATCGCTTACGTTCATACCAAATCCCTTCTAAAGGGAGTTGGCCCATCCGTGCTCCATAACAGTAGTCTAACGCAAAATGCAGGTAATAGGAACACTTGTTCGTATTACCTGCGCCCTTTTCTAATGCACAAACATGCGCACGAATTTGTGCTTCCAGCTTGCGTAGGGCGCATACCGAAACGGCACGTCCAGCCAGGTTGCCTTGTTCACGATACTCTTCTTGTGGCTAAACGTATCGAAGCTCTCGCGGCCATGGTACTGTCCCATGCCGCTCGCGCCCATGCCGCCAAAGCCCATATGACTCGTAGCCAGATGCATGATGGTATCGTTAACGCAGCCGCCGCCAAAGGGCACGTAGCGCACAAAGCGCTGCTGAACCTCGCGATCCTGACTAAAGATATACAGGGCCAGCGGCGTCGGACGATCCGTAATAAACGCTTCGGCCTCGTCAAGGCTCTCAAACGTCAGCACTGGCAAAATGGGGCCGAAGATCTCCTCCTGCATCACGGCGTCATTGGGGGACACGCCGTCCAAAATCGTCGGCTCGATCTTGAGCGAGGCCTCGCGCGCGGTACCTCCCAGCACGACCTTATCGGGATCGATCAGCCCGCGCACGCGCGCAAAATGCTTGGCGTTGACAATATGACCGTAGTCCTCGTTATCGAGCGGATACTCGCCAAACATACGGCGGACCTCCTCCTTGATGAGGCCCAGCAGCTCGTCGTGCACGCGCGTATCGACCAGCAGGTAGTCGGGCGCCACGCAGGTCTGCCCCACGTTGAGCCATTTACCAAAGGCGATACGCCGTGCCGCAACCTTCAAGTTTGCCGTCGCATCCACGATGCAGGGACTCTTTCCGCCCAGCTCAAGCGTCACAGGCGTAAGGTTTTTACTTGCGCGCTCCATAACGAGTTTGCCGACCGGAACGCTACCGGTAAAGAAGATCTTGTCCCAGTGCTCATCGAGCAGCGCTTCGTTCTCGGCGCGCCCGCCCTCGACAACCGTCACCAGGCGCGGATCAAATGCCTCTTCACAGATTTGCCTGAGCACCGCGCTCGATGCCGGAGCATAGGCGCTCGGCTTGATGACCACGGTATTGCCCGCGGCAAGGGCGCCAGCGAGCGGCTCGAGCGTCAGCAAAAACGGATAGTTCCAGGGCGCCATGATGAGCGTGACGCCATAGGGCACGGTTTGCGTTTTGCACACGCTCACGGCGTTAGCGAGGTCGCACGGACGCAGGCGCGGACGACTCCATCGGGCCACATGCGCAATCTGATGTCGAATCTCGGAAAGCGATGTGCCAATCTCGCACATATAGGCCTCGTCATGCGACTTTCCCAAATCGGTCTTGAGCGCATGAGCGATATCGGCCTCGTGGGCCCGCACCGCATCGCGTAAACTCACGAGCGCGCGACGTCGAGCATCGACATCAAACGTGGCGTGCGTCTTAAAGTAGGCGCGCTGATCGCCGACGATGCGCGCAATTTCCTCGGTGTTCATGGCACCCTCCTAGTTCTCGTCCTCAAACATACCACCCGCGACGACCTCGTACATATGCTCGAGCTCCGAGCGGTCCATCAAAAGTGGAACGGGGTACAGGGGATTGGCCTCGGCATCGGCATGGGCCGCCATTTGCGGAATATCGGAGCGGCGAATACCCGAGACATATTTGGGGATTCCCAGGGCCTCGTTCATGCGGTCGACCCAATCGATAAAGGCCTCGAGCGCAAGACTGTCCTGCGCGGTAGCCGGCGCAATGCCCGCCATGCGAGCAAGATCGGCAAGCTTGGGGGCGGCGGCGTCACCATAAGCGCGAAGCATGTGCGGCAGGATGATCGCGTTGGCCAAACCGTGCGGAATTCCGTATCGGCCGCCCAAACTGTGCGCGATGGCATGCACATATCCGACATAGGAGCGGGTAAACGCAACGCCCGCCTTATACGCCGCCAAAAGCATATTGCGACGCGCACGCATGTCGTCGCCATGCTCATAGGCCTCGAGCAAATTGTCGTGGATGAGCTGCACCGCCTGTCGCGCCATCTTGCGCGTATAGGGCGTGGTGCTTCGCCCGATAAACGCCTCGACGGCATGCGTCAGGGCGTCCATGCCCGTCTGCCCCGTAATGGAGGCGGGCAGACCGCGCGTAAACTCGGGGTCGTGCGCCGCAAAGCGCGGGATAAGCACAAAGTCGTTAATGGGATACTTGTAGCGCGTCTCGTCATCGGTAATTACCGCCGCAAGCGTGACCTCGCTCCCCGTGCCCGCCGTGGTGGGAACGGCGATGAGCAACGGCAGGCGACGATGAATCCGCAGCAGCCCGCGCATCTTGTTGATGGGCTTGCTTGGCTGCGCAATGCGTGCGCCCACGCCCTTGGCGCAGTCCATGGCTGATCCTCCGCCAAAACCGATAATGGCCTGGCAGGCGCGCTCTCGATACAGGGACGCCGCCTCCTCCACATTCGAGACCGTGGGGTTCGCACGCGTTTCGGCATAGACCGTAACGCCAATCCCCTGAGCCGTAAGCGCACGCTCGAGTGATGCCGTGAGTCCCAAACGTGCAATACCGGGATCCGTCACGATAAGGACCTTCTGGATCGAGCGCTTTTGAAGCACCGCGGGCACATCCTCGGCATGCTCTAAAATGCGCGGCTCGGTATAGGGCAGGATCGGCAATGCAATGCGAAAAACCGTCTGATATGTTCGACACCAGGCACGACGGGCTAGATGCATAAAGGAAACTCCTTCATTTGTTGATAGATCAACATTTGCTCGCCCGATTGTACTCAGCGGCGGTCAAAGACGGCCTGCCAATCGTTAATCAATCAACATCTTCATATCTCAAATTGTTTTATTAAAAATCATTCCTAATAGACTTCACATTTGGTTTCATTTATGGATAATAGAACTCGTCAAGACGCACGTCCGGAGAGGGCCCTTACGGGACCGGACGAGCGCACAATCGCCATCGATCGAAAGGATCGAATCATGAAGTTTGTTTGCCCCGTTTGCGGTTATGTGGAAGAGTTCGACGGCGACCAGCTGCCCGAGGACTTCAAGTGCCCCCAGTGCGGCGTTCCCGGTTCTCGTTTCCTGAAGCAGAAGGAGGGCCAGCTCGAGTGGGCTGCCGAGCACGTCGTGGGCGTCGCCAAGATGGAGGGCGTCTCTGAGGACATCGTTGCCGACCTGCGCGCCAACTTTGAGGGCGAGTGCTCCGAGGTCGGTATGTACCTGGCCATGGCTCGCGTCGCCCATCGCGAGGGCTATCCCGAGATCGGCCTGTACTGGGAGAAAGCTGCCCACGAGGAGGCCGAGCATGCCGCCAAGTTCGCTGAGCTCCTGGGCGAGGTCGTGACCGACTCCACCAAGAAGAACCTCGAGATGCGCGTTGAGGCCGAGAACGGCGCCACCGCCGGCAAGACCGATCTTGCTAAGCGCGCCAAGGCCGCTGGCCTCGATGCCATCCACGACACCGTGCACGAGATGGCTCGCGACGAGGCTCGCCACGGCAAGGCTTTCGCCGGCCTGCTCAAGCGCTACTTCGGCTAAGCCAGCAACCTGAGACATAACCTCTAGCTCGATGAGGCCCGGACCGCATGGTTCGGGCCTTTTTCGTGCCTCACAAACTTGTTAACTACCTGAAATAGGACCGCCTTCGGCATCGGCTTCTCGTCAAAAACTAAGTGAGTAGACTTTTTGGAACTTGCCGAGCACACCACCCATATTGCTTTATAAAGCCGCAGGTAAATGACTTGTTGCAAAACGGCCTGGTCGCCAAAGTGCCAAAAGTCTACTCACTTAGAACCGCAGCCGTCCACGATTGAGCCGTTTTGTGTCTAACGGGCATCTTCCCGTCGATTACTCCCAATTTTGTCCAGTCAACGAATAGTTCAGACCGGAGTAATGTCTCAGCCCTTTGCTCATCTGAGCTTTTATCACGATATTCAGCATCGAGCATCCTGCATATGGCCTTAACGATCGCGCGGAATCTATCCTCATCGGATATCTGTCTGTGTGTCAGGAGAAGCACATCGTAGCCCATGGCCTGAAGGGCCGTCATGCGGTCAGCGTCACGCAAGCCATCCCCTGCGCGTCCGTGCGAGGCCTTTCCCTGACATTCAATGGCCACCTGTCGCCTGCCGTCCGGCGAAGACAGAAGTAGATCGATATACACACGGGACTTTCCCACAATCGCTCGAGCACTTGTGCTTAACGTCACTTCGACATTGAGTTCTATGCCGCAAAAACCTTCGCCTCCCAGGGCTCGCGGCAGTCCAAGCAACAAATACGCCTCGACCTCAAAAGGCGACGCGGCACCCAATGGAACGAGTTGCGATACCGCCATAAATCTATTGCCGTAACGCATCCCACAAACATCTGAACAAAAACGGTCAAGGTCTCCGCCCAAAACCAAAGCGTCTCGACGCCATAAATTTGAGGCGGTGCCGTCCTCGGACGGGCAGCGCGCCCAACCGAACGTTGTCGAAATCGCACCCGAATCAATTGCACGCGAAAGCTCCGTCTCAAGTAACGCCGGCAGGGCACACACCGCAAACAAGCCACACATCTCCGCCAATACCAAAAGAAGCTGAAGATCCGTCAGATGCCGCGACATGATGAATACCGTCAGTAGAGGAGACGTAATCAAAAACCCATGCTCCGTTTCCAGTACGGATTCCCTGGGAAGCTCACCAAGAAACAGCCGCTGCCTAATGCTGGCAGGACAAGTCCGTTTGTTTCTTGTCTGAACCAATGTATACAACGGAAAACCGAGCGCGACCGCAGCCGTCGGGTTGCGGGCGAGATCATATCGCTGCCGGTCTTCTTCCGGTCGTGGAAGCGGCGGACACAGAGCGCGGACCTGAGGGGGCAAACGCCAGTACCTAAAAGCCGATATGTCACAAAGTAGATCTTTCATAGGCACAGGAAAACACGAATTTCAACCCAGTCAGTCACGCATTGGCGCGAACGCGCCAAAAATGGTGCCGAACGGACTGCCAAGTTTTCAACAGCCCTCCCCAACTGGGGTCGCGCGCGCAGACGTGGTGTAAGAGTGTCCTGAGGTCCGTCGCTGCAAGTCC
>CAJLLB010000105.1 GCA_905207425.1 uncultured Collinsella sp. | reverse complement strand
AGTTTTCTTCGTCCGCAGGCTGTAAAGGATGCCCGTGCCGCCTATGTCGCGGGTAAACTCGACGCTTCCGGCCTTAAGGCCGTCGAGGACGAGGCCATCCGCGACTTAGTGGCCAAGCAGAAGGCTGCCGGCCTGCAGGTGATTACCGATGGCGAGTTCCGCCGCAGCTACTGGCACCTCGATTTTATGTGGGGCCTCAATGGCATTGAGCGCCGCGCCTCGCGCACGGGCTACATGTTTCACGATGAGGAGACTACCGCCGACACCGCCGTGGTAACCGGTCCCATTAGCGGCGAGAACCATCCGTTCGTCGAGCACTTCAAATTTGTCAAGTCGCTCGAGGGTGAGGGCCAGATCGCGCGCCAGACCATTCCGGCGCCGATCCAGACGTTCTCCGAAGTCACACTCGACCGCTGTGATGGCCAGCAGGAGAGCCTGCGTGCCGTCTATAAGACCGACGAAGAGCTCGCCGATGCCATTGCCGCAGCATACCGCACCGTGATTGCCGACCTGTATGCCGCGGGCTGCCGCAACATCCAATTTGATGACTGCACCTGGGGCATCTATTGCGATACCGACTTTGTGTCCAAGACCGGCATGAGTCCGGTTGACCTGCAAAAGGTGAGCGAGCTGGGCGTGGCGCTCAACAATGCTGCCATCGCGGGCAAGCCCGACGATCTGGTTATCAACACGCACGTGTGCCGCGGCAACTACCACTCCACGTATGCCTTCGAGGGTGGTTACGATCCCATTGCACCGTACCTTTTTGCGCACGAGGATGTCGACGCGTTCTACCTTGAGTTCGATACGCCGCGCGCCGGTGGCTTTGAGCCGCTCAAGTATGTTGCTCCCGGCAAGAAGGTCGTGCTGGGCCTGGTGACCACCAAGGCCGCTGAGCTCGAGGACGAGGATGCCATCGTCGAACGTATCCACGAGGCCGCAAAGTATGTGCCGCTCGAGAACCTGTACCTGTCGCCCCAGTGCGGCTTTGCCAGCTGTGAGATTGGCAACAAACTGACCGAGGACGAACAGTGGGCAAAGATCGCGCTGGTCAAGCGCATTTCCGAGCGCGTTTGGAAGTAACGCTACCGTTTGCAGGTGACGGCGCGTGCGAGACATGGCGTATCACGTACAATGGTTCGGATCGTATCGTTCGGGCAGGTTATCCGATATGCCTGATCGCCCTTCCATCATGAAAGGACTTCCATGTCCCAATCCTCGACGCCCGCCGTCACCGATGCCATCTACGATGCATCGTCGCTCGGCCGCCCGCGCATGTTCGTGTTGGGTTTGCAACACATGTTTGCGATGTTCGGAGCCACGGTGCTCGTGCCCGTGCTCACCGGCCTTTCCGTTTCGGCGACGCTTCTGTTCGCCGGCATCGGCACGCTGCTGTTCCACTTCCTGTCGCGCGGTAAGGTGCCGGCATTTTTGGGCTCATCGTTTGCCTTTATTGCCGGTTATGCCGCCATCGCGCCCAACGGCGAGACCGAGCTTTTGCCCTACGCCTGCCTGGGCGTAGCTTGTGCCGGCCTGCTCTATCCGGTGCTGGCGGCCCTGTTCCGTGCCTTTGGCGCCAAGCGCGTTATGCGTTTCTTCCCGCCGGTGGTGACCGGCCCCATCGTCATTTCCATCGGCCTGATCCTGGCGAGCTCTGCCATTGCCAACTGCCAGACCAACTGGCTTGTCGCCGTTATCGCTGTGGCCGTGATCGTCATCTGCAACATCTGGGGCCGCGGCATGGTCAAGATCGTGCCGATTCTGCTGGGCGTTGTGGTGAGCTATGCCGTCGCGGCGGTGCTGGGCGAGGTTGATTTTTCGGGGGTTGCCGCCGCGCCGTGGGTCGGTCTACCTGTCGTGTGGGACAACACCGTGTTCGCGCTCTTTGGACCGCAGTTCGATAGCGGTCTTGCCACGACGGCCATCATCACCATCATGCCGTTGGCCTTTGCGACCATGATTGAGCACATTGGCGATATCTCTGCTATTGGTTCGACTTGCGAGCGCAACTACATTGCCGATCCCGGCCTGCACCGCACGCTGCTCGGTGATGGCCTCGCCACGATTTTGGCTTCGCTCTTTGGCGCTCCGGCCAACACCACCTATGGCGAGAACACCGGCGTGCTTGCCCTGACGCGTGTGTTCGACCCGCGTGTGATTCGCATTGCCGCCTGCTGCGCCATTGTGCTTTCGTTCTGCCCCAAGTTTGCTGCGGTGATTGCCGCCATGCCGGCGTGCGTTATCGGCGGTGTGTCGCTCGTGCTCTACGGCATGATCAGCGCCGTGGGCGTTCGCAACCTTATCGAGAACCAGGTTGATTTCCAGAACAACCGCAACGTGCTGGTGGCGGCTCTGGTGCTCGTGCTTTCGCTCGGCATTGCCTACAGTGCCGCCGGTGCCATCGTGTTGGAGCTGGGCGGCGTGACGATTTCGCTTTCGGGCCTTGCCGTGGGCTCGCTGGTGGGCATTGTGCTCAACGCCATCCTGCCCGGCAATGACTTTGAGTTCGATACTTCCGAGCTTGAGGAGACTGCTGAATAGTAGCTGCGTTCAGCCAAATTAAAAATGGCGTCCATGCGTATGTACGCGTGGACGCCATTTTTAATGCGTCAGTATCCAGTGGATGCCGCGCGCCATGCGCAGGTCAGTTTGGGCAAAGTGGTTGCCGGGGTTGAGCTCCAGCGTTGTTGGAATGTCACGCTCGATAAACAGCTCTTCCATCGCACGCGTATCGTCGAGTACGTGCCGCATCATGCGGTTGGGCGTCTTTGTTTCCTTTTTACCGAGCGACAGATAGGCGGCGTCGGGCGTAGCTGTCATCGTGCGCTCGCGCGCGTAGTCGATAAAGCCGGGGAACCACAGCGACCCCGACGCACTCGCCGCGCGCTCAAAGACATCTGTTTGCCAAAGTGCCCACAGTGCAAAAAGACCCGCCAACGAGTAGCCGGCAATGCCGCGCCAGGTGGGCGGGCAGGGAAGTGATGATTCGGCCTCTGGGATTATCTGATTCAGCAGTTCATCGAGAAACTCAGACGCCTGTCCGCCAAAGGGCTCGGCATCTCGTATAGTTCCGTCGCATTCCCAGGGGCTCAGCTCGCGATTCCAATCGAGCCCTCCAATGGCGACAAGGGCGAATGGCGGGCAGTCGAGCTCTCGGCAGCGCTCGTAGACTTCACTACCGTCGCCCATAACCACGGGGAGGTAGATGACGGGCGTACCTTCCGCACACTCTGAATAAACGGTTATCTGCTTCTGATGCGCTTCCAAGGCAGGCTTCTCTCGGTGTTGTGATATTGACAGCCTCAATTGTCGCACGCTGGCACGGGGCAGACGCTAAAAGAAAGGCGCGGAGCCGCTCGATGCGACTCCGCGCCTTGTTGTTTTGCTTTAACAGACTATGCCGTTACGCCACGAAGAAGTAGACGAGGAAGGCAAGGGCTGCGATCCACATGAGCGGCTTGATCTTGGAGGCCTCGCCCTTAAAGAGCGCGACGATCACGTAGGCGATAAAGCCCAGGCCAATGCCGGCAGAGATGGAGTAGGTGAAGGGCACGCCGGCGACAATCATGAACGCCGGGAAACCCTGCGACACGTCGGACCAGTCGATCTCGGAGGCTTCGCTCATCATGAGGTAGCCGACGTAGACCAGGGCACCGCAGGTGGCGGCGCTGGAAACGATGGTGACGATGGGGGAGAAGAACGCGGCGAGAATGAACAGCACGCCGGTGGTGACGGAGGTGAGGCCCGTGCGGCCACCGTCGGCAGCGCCAGAGGTGGACTCGACGAAGGTGGTGATGGAGGAGACGCCCATGAAACCGCCCACAGCAGCGGCGGCGGAGTCGACGATCAGGATCTCCTTGATATTCTCGACGTTGCCGTCGTCGGTGAGGAACTCGCCCTGCTTGGCCACGGCCATCGCGGTGCCCATGGTGTCGAAGAAGTCACTCATGAGCAGCGAGAACGAGATGACGAGGAGCGCGGGGTCGGTAAGGACCTTGACGATGGCGGGCACGCCGCCGGCGTCGGCGATGGGGCCACCGATGCTCGAGAAGTCGAGCGGGGCGATGATACCGGTCGGAGCCTGGGTCACACCTAGGGGGATACCGGCGATGACGGCAACGACGATGCCGATGAGCAGCGAGCCGGGGACGTTGCGGCAGGCGAGGGCGACTGTCACCAGGATGGAGATGATGCCGACGATGAAGGTGGGGGAGGTGATGTCGCCCAGACCGACGAGTGTACCGGCGCCAGCGGTGATAATGCCGGCATCGCACAGGCCAATCATGGCGATGAACAGGCCCAGACCCACCGAGATGGCGTGACGCAGGACAACCGGGATGGCGTCCATGATGGCCTCGCGCAGGCCACAAAGCACGAGCAGCAAGATGACGACGCCCTCAAGGAAGATGACGCTCATGGCCACGTGCCAGTCACCGCCGCAGACGGTGGTGGCGATTCCAGCGATCATCGCGTTGACGCCTAAGCCCGACGCGCAGGCGAGCGGGCGGTTGGCGAAGATGCCCATGCAGATGGTCATGATGCCGGCGCCCAGGCAGGTGGCGCAGGCGAGCGCTCCCGCATCGATGCCAGCGCCCGAGAGCACCGCGGGGTTGACGGCGATGATGTAGGCCATCGCCAGGAATGTTGTCAGTCCAGCGCGAAGTTCGGTCCCGATTGTGGACTTGCGCTCGCTGACGTGAAACAGTTCGTCCATGCATACCCTTTCCTTGTTCGGCCCCGAGTTTAGGCCGATTGACACGAACTCACCCACTATATCGCCTTTGTGAAGTTGGTGTTCCTCGCATGTTGATGTTCGGCGGTTTGTAACGGACGGGCGGTATCTTTCGCATGAAATTGTGTAGGTACCGTATACTTAAGCGGTTACAACGACCCCTATGGAGGAACGTATGATTAAAGAGCTCTGCCGCGACGAGGCTATCCTGTCTCAGCGTTGCGAGGTTGCGACTGTCGAGGACGAGTCGGTCGCTCAGGATCTGATTGATACTATCAAGTCGCTCGATGATGCCGGCTGCTTGGCCGCCAACCAGATTGGCGTTACCAAGAAGGTCTGCGTCTATCTGGACGACGCCGGCGAGCCCCACGTGCTCTATAACCCCCGTCTGGTGTTTGGCTTGGGCGCCAGCAAGATGGAGGAGAGCTGCCTGACGCACGAGGAGGTCACCAAGTCCACGCGCTATATCAAGTGCAAGGTCGCCTTTGATCAGATCGTCGACGGCAAGATGAAGGAGTGCCGCCGCGACTACGCGGGCTTTGAGGCACAGATGATCCAGCACATGATTGACCACTGTCTAGGAAAGTTGGTCTAAGGGGAACAAAGCACCACACTTCGTCTCTTTTGGTCCGGGCGTGACATTGTTGTCATGTCCGGGCTTTTGTGTTTAGCGCCTTTTCGTTTGGTGACAATAACCTTAGCAGGAACGTAAAGCTAGGAGGCGCTATGTGTACGAGCATTCGATTTACCGATAATTCTGGCCACATGTATCTAGGCCGCAACCTCGACTGGAGCTTTGACTACGGCCAACAGGTTCGCGTGATGCCGCGCGGGTTCCACATTCCGTATTCGTTTATCGACGACGCGACAGCGGCACACGCGGTGATCGGTATGTGCATCGATTACAAGAACTATCCCATGTTTTTCGACTGCGGCAACGATGCGGGCCTCGCCGTGGCGGGTCTCAATTTCCCGGGTTATGCCGAGTATGCCGAGGGCCCTGTCGACGGCAAGAACAATATCGCGGCCTATGAGTTTCCCCTGTGGGTGGCAGCGACGTTCTCGACGGTCGATGAGGTCGAGGACGCGCTGCGCGACACGGTGATTGTCGCCAAATCTGCCGGAGAGGGGCTGGGCGTGTCGCTGCTCCATTGGATTATCGGCGACAGCCAGCGCAGCATCGTGGTCGAGATGATGGCTGACGGCCTGCATGTATACGACGATCCGGTCGATACCCTTGCCAATCAGCCCACCTTCCCGTGGCACATGGAAAACCTGCGCACCTATATCACGGCCACAAGCGATTTTCCGCAGACGGCGACATGGCGTGGCGCCGAGCTCAAGCCCTATGGCGCGGGTGCCGGCATGCGCGGTATTCCGGGTGACTGCTATTCGCCGAGCCGTTTTGTAAAGGCGGCGTACCTCAATGCCAATTACCCGCAAAAGGAGAGCGAGACCGAAAACGTCGTTCGCATGTTCCGCTCGCTCGAGGGCGTGGTGATGATCGAGGGAGCGTCCAGGATGGGCGATGGCAAGTTCGAGAAGACTATCTACACCGGATGCTTTAGCGCACGCACGGGCAATTATTACTACGCGATGTATGGGGATCCGTCGATTCGCTACGTGAGCCTGATGGATGCCGAGGGCGCGAGCCCCGATAGGCTCGTGGTTCCCGAGCCGCGCCGTTCGTAGCCGTTAGCTTTACTGCAATGCAAAGCGGCCCTGCGTCTCTCGTGAGGCGCAGGGCCGCTTGGTAGATCAGAAGTTGAAGGCAAACATGATGCCGATGACTTTGTCAAAATATATTAAACAAACGGTAGTTTCAATTCATCTTTGGAATAATAGCCGTTCAAAAGCGAATCGATTGGCTCATTTAGATTATATAAAATTCCTTTAGTTTTACCTTGAATATCAACTTCATCCGAACACCTCCCATATTCATCCGTACATGTACG
>CAJLLB010000104.1 GCA_905207425.1 uncultured Collinsella sp. | reverse complement strand
GGGTTTGAGGTCCGGGACGTGCATTACAGCCACTACGGCCGTATGTGCCCGATCGAGACCCCCGAAGGCCCCAACATCGGCCTGATCGGCTCGCTCGCCCTCTACGCCCGCGTCAACGAGTACGGCTTCATCGAGGCTCCGTTCCGCCGCGTCGAGAACGGCGTTGCCACCGACCAGATCGACTGGATGACCGCTGACGAGGAAGAGAAGCACGTCATTGCGCCGGCCAACACGCCGCTCGATCCCAAGACCAACGAGTTCATCACGACCGATGCCGAGGGCAAGCTTGTCCGCCCGCACACCGTGATCGCCCGTACCCGAGACTTCGACGGCTCCTTCGGCGCTCCCGCCGACGTGCCTGTCGAGGACGTCGACTACATGGACGTCTCGCCGCGTCAGATGCTCTCCGTCGCAGCCACGCTGATTCCGTTCCTCGAGCACGACGACGCCAAGCGTACGCTGATGGGCGCTAACATGCAGCGTCAGGCCGTGCCGCTGGTTCACCCTGCCGCTCCCTATGTCGGTACCGGCATGGAGCGTCGCGCCGCCCTGGACTCCGGCGAGGTCACCCTGGCCAAGAATGCCGGCGAGGTCATCTTTGCCGACGCCGCCAAGATCATCGTCAAGCATGCCGGCGGCATGGACGAGTATCACCTGGCCAAGTACCAGCGCTCCAACCAGTCCACCTGCATCAACCACCGTCCGCTCGTGCGCGTCGGTGACACCGTTGAGCAGGGCGAGCCCCTGGCTGACGGTCCTTCGACCGATCATGGCGAGCTCGCACTGGGTCAGAACCTCACCGTGGCATACATGCCGTGGGAAGGCTTCAACTACGAGGACGGTATCGTCGTGTCCGAGCGCCTGGTGGCCGAGGATCTGCTGACGACCATCAACATCACCCGTCACGAGATCGATGCCCGCGACACCAAGCTCGGCCCCGAGGAGATCACCCGCGAGATCCCGAACCTCTCCGAGGATATGCTTGCCAACCTCGACGAGGACGGCATTATCCGCATCGGCGCCGAGGTCGGCCCTGGCGACATCCTGGTCGGCAAGGTCACGCCTAAGGGCGAGAGCGCTCTGACCGCCGAGGAGCGCCTGCTGCGCGCCATCTTCGGTGCCAAGGCCCACGACGTCCGCGACACCTCCCTTAAGATGCCTCACGGCGCTTACGGCCGCGTCATCGACGTTGTCCGCTTTAGCCGCGAGAACGGCGACGACCTGGCCCCCGGCGTCAACGAGCAGGTGCGCGTCTACGTCGCCCAGCGCCGTAAGATCCAGCAAGGCGATAAGATCGCCGGCCGCCACGGCAACAAGGGTGTTATTTGTAACGTCCTGCCGGTCGAGGACATGCCCTACATGGCTGACGGTACCCCAATCGACGTTATCCTCAACCCGCTGGGCGTTCCTTCGCGTATGAACGTTGGCCAGCTGCTCGAGTGCCACCTTGGCTGGGCTGCCGCCTGCGGTTGGGATACCGAGCAGGCCGACTCCGACAAGTACGTCCCCGGTCCGTTCTTCACCGCCACGCCTGTCTTCGACGGCGCCAAGGAGGACGAGATCGCCGAGGTCATTCGACGCGCCAACAAGAACATGCTCAACAAGGCCACCGCTGCCTTTGGCGATCACATGCGTCCCGAGTTCGTCACCCAGCTTGACGAGCGCGGCAAGACCCGTCTGTTCGACGGCCGCACCGGCGAGGAGTTCCGCGAGCCCATTACCGTGGGTACGTCCTACATCCTCAAGCTCGGCCACATGGTCGACGACAAGATCCACGCCCGTTCGACCGGCCCTTACAGCTTGGTTACCCAGCAGCCTCTGGGCGGCAAGGCCCAGTTCGGCGGCCAGCGCTTCGGCGAGATGGAAGTTTGGGCACTGTACGCATACGGTGCTTCCAACGTCCTGCAGGAGATCCTGACCGTCAAGTCCGACGATACCGTGGGCCGCGTCAAGACCTACGAGTCCATCGTCAAGGGCGAGAACGTCCCGGTTCCGGGTATCCCCGAGTCCTTCAAGGTTCTCGTCAAGGAGATCCGTTCGCTCGCACTGGACATCGAGCCCATGCACGATGCCGACGAGGACGCCTCCGCCCCTGTGACCGCCGAGGAGACCTCTGCTCTCGACGACCTGGCTGCGCTCGCCGGCGTTGACGCCGACGTCGAGGCCGAGGATGCCGAGACCGCCGAGGCACCCGAGGCTGTCGCCGCCACGACCACTGATAAGGAGTAGTTGACTGTGGCAGATTTCGAAGCTACTGATTTTGACTCGGTAAAGATCTCCCTTGCCTCCGCCGACCAGATCCGTTCCTGGTCGCACGGTGAGGTCAAGAAGCCGGAGACCATCAATTACCGTACCCTCAAGCCCGAGAAGGACGGCCTGTTCTGCGAGAAGATCTTCGGTCCCGCCAAGGACTGGGAGTGCTCCTGCGGCAAGTACAAGGGCATCCGCTTTAAGGGCATCGTCTGCGAGCGCTGCGGCGTCGAGGTCACCTCGGCCAAGGTGCGTCGCGACCGCATGGGCCACATCGAGCTCGCCGCTCCCGTGTCCCACATCTGGTACTTCAAGAGCCCC
The DNA here is from genome assembly GCA_905207425.1 of uncultured Collinsella sp. Taxonomy (GTDB): domain Bacteria; phylum Actinomycetota; class Coriobacteriia; order Coriobacteriales; family Coriobacteriaceae; genus Collinsella. The sequence continues at coordinate 4,159 of CAJLLB010000104.1, read as the reverse complement.
ACGAGCTTCCCGATGAGCCGTATGCTCGACATCAAGTCCAAGGACCTCGAGAAGGTTCTGTACTTTGCCAGCTACATCATCACCGAGGTCGACTACGAGGCTCGCGAGGCCGACGCTGACGACCTGCGCGAGGAGCTCGCCGCCGATCTGGAAGAGATCGATGCCGAGTGCGCCCGCCAGATCGAGTCCCTCAAGGAGCAGGGCAACCCCGAGAACTTCGACGAGTTCTCCGACGAGGAGCCGCTGACCCCCGAGGAGATCGCCTCTGGCATCGTCGACATCGAGGAAGAGTGCAAGGACGAGAAGCAGCTCCGCACGGACGCCTTCAACGCCTTCATGAAGCTCAGCGAGCGCGACCTCATTTCCGATGAGCCGCTGTTCCGCGAGATGACCCGCTACTACTCCATGTACTTCAAGGGTGGCATGGGTGCCGAGGCCGTCCGCGACCTGCTCGCTGCCATCGACCTCCCCTCCGAGGCCGAGAAGCTCAAGGCCATCATCGCCGACGAGGACTCCCAGAAGCAGAAGCGCGAGAAGGCCGTTAAGCGCCTCGAGGTCGTTGACGCCTTCCTGAAGGGCGGTAACAGCCCCGCGAATATGATTCTGGACGTCATTCCGGTCATTCCGCCCGATCTGCGCCCGATGGTCCAGCTCGACGGTGGCCGCTTCGCCGCGTCCGACCTCAACGACCTGTACCGTCGCGTGATCAACCGTAACAACCGACTCAAGCGCCTGCTCGACCTGGACGCCCCCGCGATCATCGTGAACAACGAGAAGCGCATGCTCCAGGAGTCCGTGGACGCCCTGTTCGACAACGGCCGTCGTGGTCGCCCGGTCTCTGGCCGTGGCGGTCGCCCGCTCAAGTCGCTCGCCGAGGCCCTCAAGGGCAAGCAGGGTCGTTTCCGTCAGAACCTGCTGGGTAAGCGTGTCGACTACTCCGGCCGTTCGGTCATCGTTACCGACCCTAAGCTGCTGCTGCACCAGTGCGGTCTGCCCAAGACCATGGCGCTGGAGCTCTTCAAGCCCTTCGTCATGAAGCGCCTGGTCGAGCTTGGCAAGGTCGAGAACATCAAGGGCGCCAAGCGCGCTATCGACCGCGGTGCCACCTTTGTGTGGGACATCCTCGAAGAGGTCATCGACGGCCGCGTCGTGCTGCTCAACCGTGCACCGACCCTGCACCGTCTGTCCATCCAGGCCTTTGAGCCGGTGCTGGTCGAGGGCAAGGCTATCCACCTGCATCCGCTGGTCTGCTCGCCCTTCAACGCCGACTTCGACGGCGACCAGATGTCTGTCCACGTTCCGCTGTCCAGTCAGGCTCAGGCCGAGGCCCGCGTGCTCATGCTCTCTGCGAACAACCTGCGCTCGCCGGCATCCGGCAAGCCGGTCAACATCCCTTCGCAGGACATGATCATCGGTGTGTACTACCTCACCCAGGTTCGCGAGGGTCTGCCGGGCGAGAACCACGTGTTCTCGAGCTTTGACGACGCGCTGCACGCCTATGACTGCCGCTCCGAGGTCGACATGCAGGCCAAGATCCAGGTCCGCGTGTCCGCTGCCGATGCCAACGTCATCAACGAGGACGGCACCCGTATCTTCCGCGTCAAGAACGGCAAGAACGAGTTCGTCGACTACGACGTCACCGGCAACAAGACCGCTCGCTTCGAGACGTCTATCGGCCGCATCATCTTCAACCGCCAGTGCCTGCCCGAAGACTACGAGTTCATGAACTACAAGATGGTCAAGGGCGACGTGGCCAAGCTGGTTGCGGACTGCTGCGATCGTTACCCCGAGGCCAAGGTCGGCCCGATCCTCGACGCCATCAAGTACTCTGGCTTCCACTACGCTACCCGCGCCGGCCTCACCATCTCGGTGTGGGACGCTCTCATCCCTGCCGAGAAGCAGGAGCTGCTCGACCGCGCCCAGGCCAACGTCGACCAGATCAACGAGTACTTCGAGGAGGGCTTCATCAACGAGACGGAGCGCCACATCGAAGTCGTTAACGAGTGGACCGCTTGTACCGATAAGGTTGCAGCGCTCATGCTCGACATGTTCGACGAGGAGAACCCGCTGTACATGATGGCCGACTCCGGCGCCCGTGGTTCTAAGACCCAGCTGCGTCAGCTCGGTGGCATGCGTGGCCTGATGGCAGACATGTCCGGCGAGACGATCGACCTTCCCATTAAGGCGAACTTCCGCGAGGGTCTGCTGCCGCTCGAGTACTTCATTTCGACCTACGGCGCCCGTAAGGGCCTGGTCGATACCGCATCCCACACCTCGGACTCTGGTTACCTGACCCGTCGTCTGGTCGACGTGGCCCAGGACGTCATCGTCCGCGAGGAGGACTGCGGCACGCACGAGGGCGTTACCTATAACCTCATCATCCCCGGCACCACCGACCTCAACACCGACCTCGTCGGCCGTTGCTTCATCGAGGACGTCGTGGCTCCCGATGGCACCGTGCTCTTTGAGCAGGACGGCTACATCGAGAAGGTCGCCGACATCCAGAAGATGGTCGATGCGGGCCTCAAGAAGGTCAAGCTTCGCGCGCTGCTCACCTGCCGCTCCAAGTACGGCGTGTGCCAGAAGTGCTACGGCTGGGATCTTTCCACCCGTCGTCCGGTCGCCATCGGTACCGCGGTCGGCATTATTGCCGCCCAGTCCATCGGCGAGCCCGGTACGCAGCTTACGATGCGTACCATTCACTCCGGCGGCGTCGCTGGCGTCGACGATATTACGCAGGGTCTGCCTACGGTCAGCCGTATGTTCGATATCGTCGGCAACGTCAACGAGAAGATCCTGGGTCGCGAGGCCGAGCTGGCTCCGTACTCCGGTCACCTCTCGATTAAGCCCGAGAAGTCCGAGTACGTGCTGACGCTCACCGACTCCGAGGATCACACCCGTGTCCTCGACGAGCGTCGCGTCCCCGCTTCGGTGCGCTTTATGCCCGAGATCGAGGACGGCTGCGAGGTTCGCGCCGGCGATCAGATCACCAAGGGCTTCGTCAACTTCCGCAACCTGCGCAAGCTGACCGACATCGAGTCGACGATGCACACCTTCGTTGAGAGCGTCAAGGACGTCTACACCAGCCAGGGCGTTGACCTGAACGACAAGCACATCGAGGTGCTCGCACGTCAGATGCTGCGTCGCGTTCAGATCACCAACCCCGGCGACTCCAAGTACCTGCTTGGTCAGTACGTCGACCGCTACGAGTTCGCCGACGAGGTCGAGCGCGTTGCCCGTCTGGGCGGTCAGGCTCCCGTGGCCGAGCCCGTCATCCTGGGTACGCTCAAGGTCGCGTCCAACATCGACTCCTGGCTGTCGAGCGCTTCGTTCATCCGTACCGCCGGCGTCCTTACCGAGGCTGCCATTGAGGGCAAGGTCGACCACCTGCTCGACCTTAAGTCCAACGTCATCGTCGGTAAGAAGATTCCTGCCGGTACCGGCCTCAAGCCGTACGCCAACGCCAAGCTGACGTATCGCACGGCCGACGGCTACGTGGACATCGACGGCCCGGCTTCGCCCAACGCCAAGTCGCTGCCCGAGTGGGCTCCTGTGGAGCTCAAGGACCTGGACGAGCAGCTCCCGCAGCAGCTCGACTGGGCCGGCTACGACGAGTTCGGTGGTGCTGACGGCTCGTTCACCCGCAACGGCCACACCATCTCCGCCGAGAAGGCTCGTCTGTACCTGTTCGACGACCTGGGCGTGTCGCAGCGCTGGACCAACAAGTTCAGCGAAGTCGGCATCGAGACGGTCGGCGACCTGGTCGGCAAGTCCGAGGAGGATCTGCTGCGCATCGACGGCATCGGTGCCAAGGCGATCGAGGAGCTCCGTGACGGCCTGGAGGCCCACGACTTGCTCTACATCCTCGAGAACAACGACGACGTTGCCGACGAGGAAGACCTCTCGCAGCTGCTGCAGATGGTCTTTAGCCCCGACGGTCCGGACGATATCCTGTTGGGTACCTCCGCTCCGACGCATCACGCCGACGCCGACGAGGAGCTCCTGGGCGCCCCGATCGACGACAAGAAGGCTCCCGCCAACGGTGCCATCAACGAGGACATGGCGTCCCTCGACGAGCTGCTCAACCAGCTCGTGGACACCGACGACGCCGAAGAGGCCAAGGACAACGACGAGGAGTAACTAGTTCCGCCGTTCTAAC
>CAJLLB010000103.1 GCA_905207425.1 uncultured Collinsella sp. | reverse complement strand
GACCTCCGCGATCATGGCTGCGTTATCGGTACAGGCAGACAAGGGCGGCACCGTTACGCGAATCCCCTGACGCCCAAGCTTCTTGATCATCATCTCGCGCAGATGCGGGTTGGCCGAGACGCCGCCGCCGATGCAGTATTCCTTGCATCCGGTAGCGTGCAATGCGTTTTTGGCCTTCTTGTACTGCACGTCAAAGACAGCTGCCTCAAACGAAGCTGCCAGATCGGGCAGGTGAATCGTGCGCCCGGCCTTGGTCTCCTGCTCGATGTAGAGCGTCACGGCCGTTTTAAGGCCCGAAAGCGAGAAACGATAGTCTCCCCTGCTGTTGAGCGCACGGGGGAAATCAATCGCGCGGGGATTGCCTGTCTCGGCCAGCTTGGAAATGATGGGGCCACCGGGATAGCCCAGGCCCAGCGCCTTGGCCACCTTGTCGAAGGCCTCGCCCACGGCGTCGTCGAGCGTCTCACCGAGCACCTCGTAGTCGCCCCACGCCTTCACGTGCACGAGCATGGTGTGCCCGCCCGAGACAAGCGTGAAGATGAACGGCGGCTTGAGGTCGGGCTGCGCCAACAGGTTGGCAAACAGGTGCCCCTCCAGATGGTTGACGCATACGAGCGGCTTGCCGGCAGCGTAGGCAAAGCCTTTGGCAAAGGCAACGCCCACCACGAGGGCGCCCACCAGGCCCGGACCCTGTGTCACGCCCACGGCGGCAAGCTCGCTGGGGGCAATGGCTCCACCCTCAAGACCAAGCGATGCTGCGGCATCCTCGAGCGCCGCATCCACGACACTCACAATCACCTCAACGTGTTTGCGCGAGGCGATCTCGGGCACCACGCCGCCAAAGCGGGCATGAAAATCAATCTGTGTCGACACCTGGTTGGCCAGCATATTGCCATCCGCATCGATAATCGCCACGGCCGTCTCGTCGCAGGAACTCTCGATAGCGAGCACTAGGCGGCGGCGCTCAATTTCGGCACGCTCCCCCTCGGAGCGCCCAGGCGCAGGCAGCGGCCATACGCGCTGCTCTGCCGCCGTCGGCTCGGGCGAAGCATTGTCGACCGGAAGCACGAGGGGCAGCGGAGCCGTCATGACGATGGCATCCTTGCCGGCACCATAGTAGCCGCGGCGACGGCCAGCCTCGGTAAAGCCCAGAGCGTTATAAAGCGCAATCGCTCCCTCGTTGCCGTCCTCGACCTCGAGCGAAGCCGTGGTGCAGCCGAGCATCTGGGCATCATAGCTCACGTGCGACAGCAGTTTGCGGGCAATGCCCTCACGGCGATGTACCGGGTCGACGGCGACATCCAGAATCTGCACATCACCGTCCACGACCATACCGCCGGCAAGGCCCAGCAGCTTGCCGTCGTCGTGTGCTACCCACCAACTACGCGGCACAGCGACGTCCTCGCCCAGTTCGGACAGGAACATGCCCGGCGTCCACGCCTCGTGTCCGGCACCTTCAAAGCAGGCAGCCTCCAGCGCGCTCGCGCCCTCGGCATCCGCCGCGCCCATGGGACGGAACTGCAGATGACGACCGGCGAGCTCATCGGCAACGCCCGTAATTTCACTCTGCGCACTCTCGGCAAGACCAAGACGCTTGCGCTCGTTTTCCTCGGCATCCGAAAGGCGCGTGTAAATCGGCAGGACGCGAGCCGGATCGCCGTCACCCGCAGCGTGCGCGAGCAGCAAGCCCTCGCCCGAAGGCCACCACAGGTCGCGCTCCACGCAGCGGGCGGTCTCGTCCTCACCCAGCAGCTTGCCATAGCGCACGAGACCGTCACCGGTCAGCTGAACCTGGTCCCAGTCCGCCGCTTGGCGCCACTCATCGAGCGCCACGGCGGTCTTGACCACGTGTTCGCGCTCAAATTGGCGCTCGGGACCCTCATCGACCAGCATATACAGCGCCGGATATACCTCACCGCGCATAGCATCGGCCAAGATACCAAGCTTGCCGCGCACGCCAGCCTTCCACGCCGTCCAAGCGCAAGCGTCGAGCGTCGACACGCCCAGCAGCGGAACATTGGCACCACGCGCGAGGCCCTTGGCAGTGGAGATGCCGATACGCACACCCGTAAACGACCCCGGGCCGCGGCCGACCACGTAGTAACCAACATCGCTGCGATCCAGACCGGCTTGAGCCAGCACGCCATCAACGGTATTCACGAGCTCAACGTTGGCGTGGCGGCGACACATGTGGTCGCCACTCACGAGCTTCGTCTCGCCCGTCTGTCCATCAATCCAGCTTGCCGCGCAGGCAAGCATGTCGGTCGAGGTATCGAGCGCCACCACCAGCGCGTTGTCGTTATGCAAGCTCATCTTGTACAGCCTTATCAATCAAATGGGAAAGCTCCATTGCGCGGTCACCGTGCGCCTCAAGCGTTATCGTTCGCACATCGCTGTCGCCCTCATCACGCTTGAGCGTCACCGAAAGATACTCATCCGTCAGCTCGTCCTGGAATTGTTCGCCCCATTCCAGCAGGCAAGCACCCTCATAGCCCAGCACATCGAAAATGCCCGTATCCTCGAGCTCGTAGGCATGCTCCAGGCGGTATAGATCAAAGTGAAACAGCGGAATACGACCTTGATCGTGAACGGCCATGAGCGCAAACGTAGGGCTCGTAACCATATGCCCATCGCCCAGCCCGCGCGAGACGCCCTTGGTAAAGTGAGTTTTGCCCACTCCCAGGCCACCGGTCAGGATGAGCACATCGCCGTCCTCAAGGCACGGTGCAATTAGCTCGCCAAAGTACTCCGTATCGGCAGCGCAAGTCGTTTTGTAAGTACCTACCCCCAGGCGCTCCAGGGACATATATGCTCCTTATTATTCCGAGGCGTCCTCTGGTGCGGGATGTCGCTCCAGATAGTCGCCCAGCATCTTAAAGTCTTCCTCCAGCAGCTCCTGCCACGCCGGATTGCGCAGCGCTGCTGCCGGATGGAACGTGGGCATTACTACAAAATGCCCCATCTGGTGGAACCTGCCGCGCAGCTTAGTAATGCCAATCTCGGTCTTAAGCACAAAGTGCGTCGCGGGGTTGCCGAGCGTCACGATAATATCGGGCCAGATGCTTCGAATCTGCTCACGCAAAAACGGCGAGCAAGCCAGCACTTCCTCGGGACGCGGATTGCGGTTTCCCGGCGGGCGGCACTTAAGCACGTTGGCAATGTAGACGTCTTCGCGTTTGAGGCCCGCCAGCGACAAAATGCCGTTGAGGTCCTCGCCTGCCGCCCCCACAAAGGGCTCGCCCTGCAAATCCTCATTGCGGCCCGGCGCCTCACCAATAAACATCACGCGAGCGCGGGGGTTTCCCACGCCAAACACGATATTGTGACGCGACTGGTAGAGCTGGCAGAGGTGACAATCGCCCAGAACGGCCTCGATCTCCTCGAGTGCGACCTCACGTGGTGCCTGATGGGTATGGCCGGGGATGTGCATGACGCCCATAGCGGCTCCTACACGTAGACCTTGTCGAGACGCATGCCAAAGCCGCAGGCGACCTCGTAGTTAATCGTTCCGCGCAGTCGGGCCATCTCGTCCATAGTGATCTCGGCATCGCCATCGCGGCCGACAATGATCATCTCGTCACCATACTCGGCCTCGGGAATCTCGTGTGCCGGGTTGGACTGAATGGCGACCATAAACTGGTCCATGCAGATATTGCCAACCTGATGCACGCGCTCGCCGCGATACAGCACATCCATACGATTGGAAAGCGTACGCGATAGGCCGTCGGCATAACCGATCGGCAGCGTGCAGATCTGAACGCGCGTGCGCGGTACGCGGTAGGTAAAACCGTAGCCCACGCCCTCACCCATCGCAGGGTGTGCCACGCGCGTCACGCGCGCATGGACGCTCATAACGGGATCAAGCTGCATCACGCGGCCACTCAGCTCGCACGGCTGCATGCCATACAAGCCAACGCCGGCGCGAATCATATCAAAATGCATCGAGGGGTCGAGCATCGAGGACGGCGTGTTGGCGCAGTGCACGATACCGCACTCAAAACCCGCATCCTTAATGGCTTGAACGGCCTCGGTAAAGCGCTGACACTGCAGCTTGTAGTCCCAGCCCGAAGGTTCATCGGCCGTGGCGAAGTGCGTAAATACGCCGTCGCACTGAATACCGCGATGGAAATTAATACCGCGGACAAAGTCGAGCACCTGTGTGTAGTGTACGCCGATACGATTCATACCCGTCTCGATGGCGAGATGATACTTGCCCACCTTGCCCGCCGCGACGGCACATTCGCCATACGCAAGAGCAAAGTCAGACGTATAGACCGAGGGCATGATATCAAACTCGAGCAACGTCGGAATGGCCTCGATAGGCGGCTCGCTTAGGATGAGGATGGGTTTCGTAATCCCGCCCTGTCGGAGCTCAACGCCCTCGTTAACCGTCGCCACGGCAAACATGTCGGCACCGGCCGAATACATGATCTTGGCGCACTCAACAGCTCCATGACCATAAGCATCGGCCTTGACCACGCAGCACAGGCGCTGACGTGGATTCAACAAGTTCTTATAGGCCCTCGTGTTGCGACGGAGCGCCCCGCGGTCGATCTCGACCCAGGACCAGCGCGTCAAATCGGCTTTATTCATGATTAGTCATCCGACCCTTCGTCCATGATTCCCAGATCTTCGAGCGCATCCTTTGCCGCCAGTTCCATGGCGGGACCGATCAAGTCGATAAGATCGGTCGCGATGACGCTCTTCTCACCATACTCCGTCGCCGCGGCAAAACCGGCGTAGCTGTGAAGTGCGACGGCGTACGAATACAGCAACTCCCAACGATCCATCTCGTCGCGCATGGTGGCAAGCGTGCCGGCCAAAATACCCGCGAGAACATCACCTGAACCGGCAGTTGCCAGAGAAGCCGGACCCGAGACCGGCAGCAGTACACGCTCAACGCCACAGATAGCCGTCGTCGGCCCTTTGGCAATGACCACCAGATTGTCGGAGCCTGCAGCCCAGACAACCTTCTGCGCGGCTGCAATCGCGGTACCAAGGTCGTTCACCTCGTCACCGGCAACCAGACGCGAAAGCTCACGATAGTGCGGTGTCATAACCAACGGCTGCTCGCGACGATACATCTCGGGGTTACTATCAATACCGTCAATGGCAATCTTAGCAAGGCAGTTGAGTGCATCGGCATCCAAAATAAGCGGTACATCAAGCTCGAGCAAGCCCGAAACCACCTGCATAGCGCCGGCAGACGTCGTCATACCGGGACCGCACAGTACGCAGCTGTACTTCTTTGCAATCTCGCACACCGTCATGCGCGCAGCGGCGCCAAAGGAGCCGCGGGAATCAGACGGAATAGCAAAGACGGGAATCGAAGGAAGTGCAATGCGAATAAGATTAGCGCAGGCGTCAGGAGCCGCGACTGCCACGTAACCAGCACCCGCGCGAGCTGCAGACTTGGCCGCCATAATGGCAGCACCAGGATATTGTGCAGATCCGGCGACAATAAGCACAGAGCCACGGGAATACTTATCGATATTCGTAGGTAGTGGGGCAAAGTAATCAACTAAGTCACCGGACTCGACAATCTCGGCGGCGTGGTCGACATCATCGATGACCTCGTCAAGACGGTCGTAAAGATTGCCGCAGATCAAATCGCCAGCATACTCAGGGCCATCAGCGCTATACAGACCAATCTTGGGCGCAATCATCGTCACCGTATGTTCGGCACGAATGCAGTCGTCATCAACAACGCCCGTCTCGGCATTCAGGCCCGAGGGGACATCAATGGATACGACACAATCGGCGCATTCATTGACCGTAGGAATCCAGATGGAGAACGGCGCACGCAGATTCCCATGGAAACCGGTACCAAAAATGGCATCGACAACAACATCGGCCTTATCGATCAAAACCTCGAGTTCGTCACGCGAGGGGCCGACGCAAACGTGCACATCGCGGCCGGCAGTACGACGAGCAACATGACGTGCCAGAGCAGCAGGAATCTCATCCGGCTCAACCGGAGAAACGATATCGACGTCCACACCCTTATGGCTCAGGATATCGGCGGCAACCCAACCGTCGCCGCCATTATTACCAAAACCGACCAGAACGAGAACCCGATCGGGATTGAGCTTCAAGACCTCGTTGGCGGCAAACTCACCCGCTAGCTCCATAAGCTCGGCCTTCGAAGTCCCTTCGCGTTCGATGATATCCTCGAGACGAACGACTTCTTCGGTACTCAAAACCGGTTTCATCTATGCTCCTAGCGTATCTTGCGAAGCATCGCCCAGGTGCTCCGTCAATGCTGAATTCTGCAGCTGCTCAAGCTCATCTAAAACAGAGCGAGCCTCTTTAAATGTCTGCGCTACGCGTTTCTTGGTGCTCACCTTTTCATCTTTTGGCTTAGGCCGAGCATCTTCGGTAATCGCGATGGCATTCGCAACGGCTAAGTCTCCTGTAAGCGTAATGGAAAGAGCGACCTCAACAACACCCAGCTCATGAGCGATCTCGAGTGCACGGCCCGAAAGCAGCGCCTTCGGTTTGCCGAGTTTATCACGCGTTACCGAAACATCCTTGCGACCCACGCCTTGACTAAAACCCGTGCCGAGAGCTTTAAGCACCGCCTCGCGCGAAGCAAAGCGGCTCGCATAGTGAGCAGCGGGACGCGATGATACATCGCAATACGCACGCTCTTCTTCGGTAAACACACGCCGAGCAAACGACGGCGTCTTTTCAAGAATTGATTTCATCCGGGAAATCTCGACGATATCAACGCCGATACCAGCTTCAGCCATGTTCACCTCCATATCGCACAGACTAAGTTATTGTAGCCCGTTCACAGAAGATGCGACAAACGAGGGTTATAAAACACAGCTACTATGTGAGACAAAAGCCCGTAAACGCAAAAAGGGGGAGGCCGCGAGGCCTCCCCCTTCTCAGTTCAAGCGTACGGCTCGGTGCCGTCCACCGGTCAGCGGCGCCCTGGCCTCCCACGGGCTGACCCCGCAGTACTCTCGGCGCGATGGGGCTTAGCTTCCGG
>CAJLLB010000102.1 GCA_905207425.1 uncultured Collinsella sp. | reverse complement strand
GGCAGCGCTTGCAGCGCCAGCCATGCATCCACCGCGCCCGCAATATCTCCGGACTCGAGCGCCGCGTACAGCACGCGCTCCCCCTCAGTAAGTTCGCGCGAACGGCGGCAACGCGACAACAGCACACGCCCTCCACCAATAAGCATGACCGGCGAATAGGACAGCACCACGGCATGGTCGCCGGCACGCAGCGGAAGTGGTTCCTCCAAGCGTACCTGCACCACTCGCGTCTCGCCCACCGCCATGAGGGCCTCGCCCTCCATGAACATGATGCGGCCGACGACTTCGGCCGTACCCGCCATCACATGCACGCGCGCGCCCGACTCGAGCACACGCGGCTTGGCTCCCTCGCGACCCAAATACGTAAACGCCATCATAAAGCGCAGCGTCTGGCCAAAGCGACCCTCCACGCCGAGCATCTCACCACGATCGAGCGCAGCGACGCCATCGCCAACCAGGTTGAGCGCCACACGCTGACCGGGCAGCGCCTGCTGCGTGTCGCCATGCACTTGGATCCCACGTACGCGGCAGGCCGTGCGCGACGGCAGCGCAACGAGCACATCGCCCACCGCAACCGGCGCATCGTGCAGCGTTCCCGTCACGACGGTGCCGGTGCCCTTGATCGTAAAGCAGCGGTCAATCGGCAAGCGCGGCGCGGCATCGGTACGCTCGGCACGGTCGCGGCAGGAATCCCAGCAGGTACCAACCTGATCGTCAAGCGCGGCCAGCAGCGCGCCAATCCCCTCGCCGGTCTTGGACGACACGGGGACCATCGGCGCGCCCGCAAACACGGTACCCGACAAAAAGTCATCGACATCGAGCTCGGCAAGCTCGGTCATCTCGGCATCGGCCAGGTCACACATCGTCAGCGCCACCACCATATGCGTGACGCCCAGCAGCTCCAGCACGTGCACGTGCTCGCGCGTCTGCGGCATTACGCCCTCGACGGCAGAGACCACCAGCACGGCAACGTCGATGCCTGTCGCACCCTGTACCATAGCGCGCAGGTAATGCGCGTGGCCCGGCACGTCGACAAGGCCAACGATCTTGCCGCTCGGCAGTGCCAGTTCGCCAAAGCCCAGCTCCACCGTCATGCCCCGGCGACGCTCGACCTCCAGGCGATCGGGATTCTTGCCGGTCAGCGCCTCGATCAGTGCCGACTTACCGTGGTCGACGTGACCCGCCGTGCCAACGATAACGGGACACTCCACCAGCGCCTGAACCTCACTCATCGAGCAATCGCCTTCTTAACGCACGCAACGAGCGTCGATGCCGCTGTCTCGATATCGCGGTCGCCCACGAGCGTACGGACGTCAAACAAAATGCGATCGTGCGAGGTTCGTGTGACGACCGGAGTGTCGAAATCTTGGACGAGCGAGCGCTTGAGTGCGTCAACGGAAAGACGCTCATCGACAAGACGCACGGCAACGCACATGGTGGGCAACTCGACGGTAGGCAGCGAGCCGCCGCCGGGAGTCGACGACTCCTCGACGATTTCCACCTGCACGGCACACGGGCAGCCAGCCTTATCGAAGCCCGCCACCATCAGCTCGCGCAGCTTGCGTGCGCGACGCTCCAGATGAGCCTGCGGAAGCGTGAGCATGTTGAGCACCGGCACCTCACGATGGGCCACATCCGCCCCATCCATGTAAATGCGCAGTGTAGCCTCGAGCGCCGCGAGTGCGAGCTTGCCCGGGCGCAGGGCACGCATAAGCGGATGCGACCCGCAGGCCTGGACCAGATCGCGACGGCCCATGATAATGCCCGCCTGCGCGGCGCCCAGCAGCTTATCACCCGAGCACGACACGATATCGAGCCCTGCCGAAACCGAAGCCGGCGTGGTTTCTTCGCCGCCGCGCACCAAGATGTCGTCGGGCAACAGCGCGCCCGAACCCTGGTCCTCGTAGAACAGCAGACCATGCTTGTGGGCCAGGGCGGCAAGCTCCCGAGAGCCCACTTCCTCGTGAAAGCCCTCGATGCGATAGTTGGAAGGATGGACCTTGAGGATCATGGCCGTATCGGGCGTAATGGCTTGCTCATAATCTGTCAGGTGTGTGCGGTTGGTGGCGCCGACCTCGACGAGCTTGGCGCCCGAAGCCGCCATGACATCGGGGATGCGAAAGCTGCCGCCAATCTCGACAAGCTCGCCGCGGCTGACGATAACCTCTTTGCCCGCAGCATGAGTCGCCAGCACTAGCAGCACGGCGGCGGCGTTATTGTTAACGACCAGCGCGTCCTCGGCTCCGGTAAGCGAGCGAATGAGCTGCGCGGCATGTTCCTTACGCGACCCGCGCGAGCAGGTGTCCACGCTGTACTCGAGCGTGCTGTAGCCGCGCGCGACCTCGGCCACGGCCTTGGCAGCCGATTCCGCGAGCGGGGCGCGACCCAAGTTGGTATGGATAACCACACCCGTGGCGTTGACGGCGGGACGCAGGCTCGGCAGCGCGGAGCGATGCGCACGCCACTCGATGGCCGAGGCCAGCTCGCGCTTGGAACGCGGCGCGGCACCGGCGCGAATCGCGGCGCGCTCCTCGTCGAGCTCAGCAGTCACAGCAGCATGGACCACCGCGTCGCAGGTATCCCCTGCCGCCTTCACCACCGGCCACTCGGCAAGCAGCTCGTTGACGGAGGGAATGGCGCGCAGTCGGGCGCGTACCTCATCGGACATGTTCTGGCTATCGCTCATGTGCGGCCTTTCAAAAGAAACGTGGATCAGTCAAATACATTAGCTGAGTCAATTACTCGTTATTATCCTCGCGCGCCGCGATCTTTTCCACGCGAACGGCGTTTTCCTGGGTGAGCGCGGCGCCCGTCAACGGGTCCCAACGCAACGGCGTATGGTCGAGCGGGCCCACGCCCAAGCCTTGAGCGCCACCGGCATCGGAGCCAAGCGAACGCCCACCGGGAGCAGCCGACGTAAAGATGCACGCCGGATGCAGATAGGGCGTCGTCTCCACGCGTACGCGATCGCGGCCCATATCGCTCACGAGTTCGACGATCTCGCCGTCGGCAATGCCCATGTGCGCAGCAGCATCGACATTCATCTGCACGGCATCCAGGTCCGATCCAGCCTCGGCGGCGCCGGCCGCCGCGAGCCCGCGCGAAGTATGCGACTCAAAGGGACGGTTGCCGCTAATGAGGCGAAACATTCCCGGGCCGGGCTCCACCATGGGAGCGATCCAGTTGGGCACACGACCCATGCCGGCTCTCTCCCATATGTCGCTTGCCAGCGCAATCTTGCCGCCGGCAAGCGGAATCACCGGCTCACCCGTGCACGTCGGCAGCGCCATGCCCGTATCGGCCCAGCCGCGCTCCTTGAGCTCGTACAGATCGATCCCAAAAGGCGCCACCTGGGCAGCCGCCAGATCGTCAGACGTAAACCGGAAGTACTCGCCCGCGCCACAGGCCTGCGCCAAACCGGCAAAGATCTCCCGACCGGGACGCGTGTCGTTATGCAACACGGGCAGCACGGCGTTGCGGTAGAACACGCGCGAATCATTGGCGCCCACGACTGTGCCCACACCGCGATCGGCCTCCAGGTACGTCACGTCGGGCAGCACGAAGTCAGAAGCACGCGCTGTCTCGGACCAGCGAATATCAATCGTCACGAGCAAGTCGAGCTGCTGCAAAATACCCAACCAAGCCTGCGCATTGCCATAGCCCGCACCGGGGTTACTGGCATAGACGATAAGTCCACGCAAATCGCCGGCAAGAATCGACTGACCGATGGTCGTGCACAGGCCGCGCACCGGATCGACCAGTGGATAGCGCTCGGACCCCAACTTAGGCTCATGCGGCACCGGCGGCGTCGCGAAACGCACAGGGTCCAAGTCGCCCAGCGCAAGCGGCGTAGGTGGATTGAGCGCGCCGCCCGCATGTCCAATACAGCCCAGCAGCACATCGACCATACAGATAGCTCGCGCGGTCTGGGTGCTATTGGCATACGCGATACCGATGCCACCATGAAAGCCAGCGTCCACCACCGCAGCAGGCGCCGCGCCAGCCAAATCTCGCGCAGTCGCACGGATATCGTCCGCCGGCACGTCGCACATCGACTCGGCCCACTCAGGCGACCAAACAGCGGCCGCCTGCGCCAGCTCGTCAAAACCCGTGGTATAGCGGGTCACGAACTCGTGGTCATACAGATCCTCGGCAATCAAGACATGGGCAATACCCAACAGCAGCGCCAAGTCGCAGCCCGGGCGCACGCGCAACCAGCGGTCGGCAAGCGCCGCAGAGCCACTGCGCCGCGGGTCCACGACAATGATTTTCGCCCCGCGGCGGCGTGCATCATTCAAGGCGTCGACTGCCCCCATCGAAGACGAGTCCACCAGCGAACGCCCCAGGTACATGATGCAATCGGTATGCGCCAGGTCGGAAGCGGGACTATAGCCCAGGCTGTGCTCCCAGCCGGTGAGACGGCTTACCTCGCAGGCACCGTCGGCACCGTATACGTTGGGCGAGCCCAGCGCATGCATAAAACGATGCGCCCAGTAGCGGTCGAACGAGGGCACCCCGAGCGTCATGCCCAGCGAACGAGGCCCGCGCTCGTCAACAATCTCCCCAAGGCGCGCTGCGATCTGCGCGAACGCCTCATCCCACGAAATCGCATCGAACCCCGAGCCATCAGCTCGTCGGCGCATGGGATGCAAAATCCGGTCACGCTCGTCAAACGGCATTGCCAGGCGATGCCGTCCGCGGGCACACAGGGCTCGCGCCGCGCACGGATGCCCCGCAACCGGCAGCTCAGGCACCACACGTCCATCCTCAACATGGGCCGCAAAGGCGCAATCGGCATAGCATCCCCCGCATGTGGTCACCACGGCGCGACCGTCACGCTTCACAGCAGATGCCATCTCGATTACCCCTTTCATCAGCCAAACACAACAGGCCAAAAGCCCGGCAACGAGCCCCAGACCCAAAAAGCCTCCCGCGCGGCAACGCCCCGCGGGAGGCCCAACGTCAAACAGACGGTACCTTACGCCTCGGACTTCTTGGCGTAGACAAACCAGTAGCCGAGCGCGATCAGAACCGCGCCGCCCACGATGTTGCCCAGCGTGGCGGCGGACAAGTTAAACGCAATGCCCGCAGCGTTGAGCGCATCGGCGCCGGCGACGTCGGCACCATAGCCGCACGCGTGCATCACGGCACCCATAGGCAAAAAGTACATGTTGGCGACGCAGTGCTCAAAACCGCAGGCCACAAAGGCGGCGATGGGCAGCAGAATGCCCACAACCTTATCGACCACGGTCTTGCCGGCGGTACCGATCCACACGGCAAGGCACACAAAGATGTTGCACAGGATGCCGCGGAAGAAGATCGTCACCCAGTCGATCGTCACCTTGCCGGCGGCGACGCTCACCATGGAGTTGGCGACCGCCTCGCCGTTGAGCTTGTAAATGCCGGCCATGTACACCAAAAAGACGATGAACAGAGCACCGACAAAATTGCCGACCCACACGACGACCCATGCCTTAAGCATCTGGACCAAGGTGATCTTTTTGCTCTTGAGCGCGCAGACCATAAGCGAATTGCCGGTGAACAGCTCAGCGCCGCACACCAGCACCAGCACCAGGCCCAGGCAAAAGCACAGGCCGCCCACGACGCGCTGGGCACCCCAGCCCAGCGTGCTGTCGCTCAAAAACACCGTAAAAAACAGGCCGCCGAAGGCGATAAACGCGCCGGCGAACATTGCCAACAGAAAGGCCTTAGCGACCGGCAGGTTAGCCTTGGTCACGCCGGCGGCCTCGGTCTTGGCCTCGATCGCGGCGGGCGCCAGGCAATCGGGAGCGGGATATTCTGCCTTGGAATCTGCCATGTCAATCACTTCTTTCCTAATCAGCAGGGACAAGCGCTCCTATAGCTCCTGCCCCAAGCGGACAAAGTGGGAAAAGTCGTTGGCGGCCACGGCGTCATACACGGCGTCGACGGCCTCAAAGACCTCCGGGGACATGGGGTTATAGAACTCCGTATCGCCCGGCTGAATCCCTATGAAGACGATATCTTCGCACGATTGCTCGATTTCTTCGATCAGAATCGACAAGGGAAGCGAATGCGTGGTGAACATCGACTTGCGGGCCACGTCACGTTTGTCGAGCAAGCGGATGGCGCCGACGGGCAGCGCCATGTCGGCGGCATCGACCAACACCAGGCGCGGCGGACGCTCGCGCTTGACCTCGATGATGTCGTCCTCGGGCGTTTGCCCACCGTCGATGGTGTACCAACCGGCGATGGGCGCGTCCTCCATCTTTTTGGAGAGCACGGGGCCGGCGGCATCGTCGGCGCGCAGCACGCTTCCCGCCGTGAGCACAATGCCCGCAAACGGGGCGCCGTTCACACGGCCATCCACAACGCGACCCATTACTGTAGCCTCCCCGTCAGATACACGCCCGACACATCGCGCACGCGCTCAACCAGATCGCGAAACTTCATTAAGAACGCGACCTGCTGGGCATGCAGGCCAAAGTCGTCATCGAACACCGAGATGCCGGCCTTGGCCGAACCGCGAAAACCGCGATCGTCGAGCAGCGTGTCGCAGGCCTCGAGCAGCGACGGCACCGCCGCCTTGTCGAGCTGGCACTCGCCAAAGGAGCGGATGGCCTCGAACTTGGTCTTGGCCTCCCCCTCCGGCAGCGCGTCGACGAGCGAATAGAACACGTTCACCGGCACCGACAGGCGCGGCTCAAAGCAGTCGAGCACGCCGGTGTGGTGGCCCACGGCGAGCGTGTAGTACAGCACGTCGCAGGCCTCCTGGGGAACGTCTTCCTCGGTCTCCACAAACTTACGCGTGAGCTCATAGAAGACCACCTGGTCGGGCGCGTGGCCCAGGCAGGGGTCGGCGACGCCTTCGGCAGCCTCGTCGCTTGCGCGCGAGGCATCGCCAAAAGAGCCGCCGAGCATGCCGGGACCCGCAAAGTAACCAGAGCGGTCCGTGAGCTCCATCTAGCGACCTCCGGCCAGCACCAGATCCTGCAGCGCCGAGTACACCTCAACGCGGCGAGGATCGTCCTGCTTATCGATGAGCAGCGCCATGGCACCGCGGATATCGCCCTTGGGCGCGCCCTCGAGCGTATCCATAAACTCGTTGGCCAGGTCGCGGCCGTAACGGTAGCCG
>CAJLLB010000101.1 GCA_905207425.1 uncultured Collinsella sp. | reverse complement strand
AGCTGTAGTGACCGACCTCGCGGACGGTGCACAGAATGAGCGGGTACTCATCGTCGGGAAGCTCGGAGGGCGCCTCCCAGTCGTGCGCCATCAGGTTGGCGCGGCCGTCCTTGGTGGTGAACTTGCCACCAGCGAACATGTCGGGCGTACCGTGGTCGTTCACATCGGTGCTCTTGACCGGCCACTGGGCGTAACCGCCCTCGGGAGCCATCTTCTCGTAGGTCGCGCCCACAAAGTTGGGGCACAGGCTAATGCACTCGTTCCAGATCTGCTCGGTGTTGTCGTAGTGCATGGGATAGCCCATGCGCGTAGACAGGTCCGCGAAGATCTCCCAGTCGTGGCGGCACTCGCCCTTGGGCGGAACGGCCGCGTCAAAGTGCTGGAAGCTACGGTCGGATGCGGTAAAGACACCCTCGTGCTCGCCCCAAGAGGTGGCAGGCAGGATGACGTCAGCGAGCATGGTCGTCTGCGTCATAAAGATGTCCTGGCAAATGAACAGATCCAGCTCGGAGAGCGTCTTGCGCATGCCGGCCGAATCGGGCTCGGTCTGCACCGGGTCCTCGCCGTAGTTGTAGAAGCAGTGCACCTTGCCCTCGTCGACCAGGTGGCCCAGGTCGGTGAGCTTGTAGCCCTCCTCGAGCGGGAGCTTTTCCTCGGGTACGCCCCAAGCCTTGGCAAACTTGGCACGCACTGCCGGGTCGGTGACCTTCTGGTAGCCAGGGTACAGGTTGGGCAGCATGCCCATATCGCAGGAGCCCTGGACGTTATTCTGGCCACGCACGGGCGCGAGGCCAGAATTGGGTTTGCCGATCTGGCCGGCAACGCAGGCGATGGAGGCGATGGTGTGCACCGTCTTCAGGTTCTGCTTCTGCTGGCATACGCCCATGCCCCAGCCAATGATGGCGGAGGGCTT
This sequence comes from uncultured Collinsella sp., assembly GCA_905207425.1. Taxonomy (GTDB): domain Bacteria; phylum Actinomycetota; class Coriobacteriia; order Coriobacteriales; family Coriobacteriaceae; genus Collinsella. The sequence goes on along the minus strand of CAJLLB010000101.1, from coordinate 6,291 downwards.
CGCCGTGGCGTACATCTCGGCAGCTTGGTGGATCAACGCGGGCTCGACACCCGTGATGTCCTGTACGGATTCGGGAGTGTAGTTCTTGATGGTCTCCCACCACTCGTCAAAGCCGTTCGTGTGCTCGGCGACGAATTCCTTGTCGTAGAGGCCATCGTTGACCAAGCAGTTGGCAAAGGCGTTGAGGAACGCGACGTTGCAACCGTTCTTGATCGGAAGGTAGAGATCGGCGATACGCGCGGTTTCGATATGGCGCGGATCGGCGACGATGATCTTGCAACCCTTTTCTTTGGCTCGCACGATACGCCTTGCGACGATGGGGTGCGAATCGGCAGGGTTATAGCCGAAGAGGAAAATGCAGCCCGCATCCTCCATACCGGGGATGGAGCATGACATGCAACCTGAACCAACCGTGTCCATCAGACCGAGGACAGTAGGGCCGTGTCAAGTACGGGCGCAGTTGTCCACGCTGTGGGTGCCGATGCACGCACGCGTAAACTTCTGCATGACGTAGTTCGCCTCATTGCCGCCGCCTCGCGAAGAGCCGGTGGTCATGACAGCGTTAGGACCATATTCGTCAATTATGGCCTGCATCTTAGATGCGGTGAAATCCAGTGCCTCGTCCCAGCTTACGCGCTCAAGATCCGCGCCCTTGGTGCGGCGGATCATCGGGTGCAGTACGCGAGGAGTCAAGATCTTGGTGTCGTTGATGAAGTCGTAGCCGCTCATGCCCTTAAGGCACAGCTCGCTCTGGTTGGTGATGCCGTTGAGCGGTTCGGTGCCCACGACCTGGCCGTTTTGGACCAGGAGGTTAAACTGGCAACCGGCGCCGCAGTACGGGCAGATCACTTTATGCTTCTCCATGACACCCTCCTTCCTTTCTCTGCTACCGAATGCTCGGTACTTATTTGACAATCATTGGGCTTGTATGGCCGCCCGCCTACGCCTCGTTTTCGATGGTGGCGCGGGCACGCTCGGCAGTCAGTTCTGCCAAACGTTCCTCGTCTACCAGGGTGAGGCCCTTGGTCGGGCACGCCTCGGCACACGCCGGACCGCCGGGACGGTCCACGCACAGGTCGCACTTGAGCACGAAGCTCTTGGTCTGCGAACCCACGCGAACGTCACCCATCAAGACGGGGACCTGCGTGGTCGCCACGCTCACGGCGCCAAAGGGGCAGGCCATGACGCAGCTCTTGCAGCCGATGCAGTTGTCCTCGTTGACGCCGATACGATGGTTCTTTGGATCAAAGAACAAGGCGCCCGTAGGACAGGCCTTCGCGCACGGAGCGTCCTCGCAGTGGTGACATGCCACCGGCGCGGAGATCTCGTAGGTGCGCGTTACGCGCAAGCGAGGTGCGGCGATGTTGCCGGGAATATCGTGTGCCTCGATGCACGCCGCCATACAGGTTTGGCACCCAATGCAACGTGAGGAATCGGCTACGACTCGTTTATTGCCCATGTTGTTCACTCCCTCCTGAATCCCATGCCGGAGAGACCCTGCCGACGTTGCCCCGGACCGCCCGTGGTCCGGCATCGGCGTATCGAGTGCATGCGGCGAAACAGGCACTTCGATAGAATTCCTCCAACGATATACAGGTTAAATATACGCAGTTGCAGGTGGCAAACTTGAGCATACGCCCTGCAATACGGGTGTATTGCAGGGGTTTTAGCAGGTTGGAACTATTCTCGGATAGCTATAAAGGTGAGTGTATTACATGCGTACGCCTCAGAGATTTTTACGCGCTCTCGTTTTGGATGTACTACGCCTGTATTCGTGTTTATGGTTATCAACTTGAGTGAAATAAAGTAATCGTTATAAGATGCTCAAGTATCGGCACATGCCGCATTTGACCGACTATATTGCACGCTCATTAAGGGGGCCAGTGATGTCATCGACTCAAAAAAGAGCCATCCTGCAGGTGCGCATTCGCGAGGAAGACAAGCAGCATGCCGAGCATCTCTACGATGCCATGGGCACATCGCTCGCCGAGGCTGTCCGCTTATTTGTCGCGCAAAGCATTTTGATGCGCAAGCTCCCCTTTCAGCCGGTCGCCGTGCGCTCAAAGAACGGCACCGCCGCCTATGGATCGCTCAAAGCATATGGTGACCCCAATCGCCGCTCCGAAGAGCGCAATGCCTGGATTGAGTACCTTGCCACAGAAAGCGACGATTCGATTTTGGGTCCCGAGGAAGTAGATATCCATGAGTAGCACCATCATCGACGAGACCGTCATCCTGCGCTACCTGCTTGACGACGACGAGGTTCTGTCACCGCGCGCCGCCAAGGTCATCGCCACGCGCACCGCTCGCGTCTACCCCGAAATCATCACGCGCGTCGTGGTCACACTGCGCGACGTCTATAAGGTTCCCCGCGTTGAGATTACTGCGGCCATGAAGAGGTTGCTCGATGACGTCATGGTCGACGAGCCCACCGTTGTCGCCCTTGCCGTCAAACTCTTTGGCAAGACCCATATGGACTTTACCGACTGCCTCCTCGCAGCCCGAACCGCCATCTACAACGATGATGTCGTGAGCTTTGGCAAGCCCATCATCCAAGGCATGATCGACTACCGCCGCCAGCGCCAAACCGCCGCCGACGCCCGCGACCGCGCCGCCGAAGCCCGCAGCCGAAGCACCGACTCCACCATCGACAAGCTCCGCCACCAATCCCGCCACTAACCGACAGGCAACGGCATCGCCCGCCACTCAGCCCCATCCCCACCTGAGTTGCGGTGAAATAGTTCCTGGATTTAGGCTTATTCGAGCCTTTCAGGAACTATTCCACCGCAACTTTCTGTAAGGGTGGTTTTTAGTGCCGCCGAGGGGCACTAATCAACCGTTTGCCGATATGTTTGGCTACGACTCATGACTCTGACCTGCCCCGTCAAGCTTTTGGTCAGTTCATGGCAAGGTCAGGCGGGCCAAATATGGGATAGCGTAGTGTCATTCACTCCCCCTCGAGACCATGGGGTCGAAAATGAGTCATGATAAACGCTGTACCAAACCGCAATTAGAGCTATTCTTCCGGTTATTCGAGGCCCATCATGGCGGGCACCTGTTTGTAGCTACCAAAAAATGGGATGAACGCTGTGCCTACGCGCTCATGCAAAAAGAGATGATTATTCGACTCTACAACCATGTCTACGCTGATCCCGCGTATTGGAATGACCTCGGCGTCGAAGATCGCATCTTTCAATTGGCATCCGCTATTGCGGTCGTTGAACCGAATGCCGTGTTTTGTGGAGCAACGGCGGCACTGCTCTATGGCATCGGTTCTGCATATTCGCTTCTCGACAAGGTGCAAGTGCTGTTGCCGCGTTCCACCAGACGCGATATGTACGAATTCGTTGAATACCGACGCTGGCGGCCGGGCGACGTATGGCAGCTCGGTCCTTTTACGTTAACGAATCCATATCGCACGGTGGTCGACATCGCCCGAACTAACGCTTTTCGATATGCACTAGGCTATGTCGACGGGTTGGCTCGTGAGTACGGTGTCGAGCGTGAAGAATTGCGTGCATATGCACAAACGAACTGCCGCGGACTGCACGGCATCGCGCGCGCATTTGACGTTTTTGAACACATGGATGGCAGATCGGATAACGGTGGAGAATCCGAAGCACGGGCGGCAATGATTCTGGCGGGAGTTGCCGCTCCCGAACTTCAGGTTGAAATCACTCGACCGGGAAACGCCGGCTATTATTTGGCAGATTACGGCTGGCAGATGCCAAACGGCTCATGGATGCTGGCTGAGCTGCATGGACTAGGCAAGTTTGAGGACGATGCCCAAAATGATCCGGAACATACTGCGGCAAAAACCTATCGAGCTGCCCTCATGCGCGACACGAACCTGCGTGCCATGGGCCACAACGTCATTCATTTCAAGCTCTCAGACACCTACGATGTCAAAGCGTTCGGCTCCATGATGCGCGGCTACGGTATACCAACCACAAAACCCTACGCAGACTCCTGACCGGCTGTCTTCATCTTCTCGACAACAGAACCCATCATCGACCCAGCCCGCTCGGCCTCAATAAGTTGCGGTGAAATAGTTCCTGGATAACAGCTTTTGCGGCTAATCCAGGAACTATTTCACCGCAACTTAGGAGGGGATGTGGGGTCCCCGGCATGTATATGAAAACAGCTCTGGTCCCAAAAGGAGCCAGAGCCGTTCGTCTATCTTATGGAGCGGGCGACGGGAATCGAACCCGCGTCATCAGCTTGGAAGGCTGGGGTTCTACCATTGAACTACGCCCGCAAGATATGGTCGGGACGACAGGATTTGAACCTGCGACATCCTGCTCCCAAAGCAGGCGCGCTACCAAACTGCGCCACGTCCCGAAGGTGTTGAGCAGCTAAGGTCTAAACCTTGCGTGTCCCAAAGCGAAGGAAATTATAGGGGAGACTCCCCGCCTGTGCAAGCATTGATGCCTTAGCTCCTCGAATGTGCGACAAAACGACTATGGAGCAGACCGATCACAAAGGCAACCACGGCAACCGGCGCCCACGCGGCACCGATATCCGCCAGCGGAAGAACATCAAACGGCAGCCACGTGCCCACAAAGAACGCATCGCGGACCGAGGTGATCACACTCTGCACGGCGACCACGCCGCCGACCCGCACCCACACCTGCGGATTTGCGTCGCAAAAACCGTGTACCAAACCCATGAGGACCAGCACGATGGCGACGGGATACAAGGCGTTGAGCATGGGCACCGAGAACATAAGGATCACGTCGAGGCCCACATTGGATAGCACGCACGAAAACGCTGCGAACACAAAGGCGAGAACCGCAAAGGGACGGCGCATGGCCTCCTCAGAGGCCTCCGCTCCCCCTTCGACCACATACGTTTCGCAGAAGTAGCGCGAGCAGCAGCTGATGAGGCCGATGCACACGTTCATGCAGGCGAGGAAGAAGATTGCGAAGACCACGACCGTGCCGGCAAGGCCAAAGTGCATGGAGGCCGAGCGAGCAAGGATGGCAGCGCCATTGGTGGCGTCGGGCATCACGGTGCCGAGCTGCATGCCGGCAAGGGCCAAGCCGCAATAGATGATGGCCATGAGCACGCCGGCGATCACACCGGAGCGCGAAATTTCAAAAGCGACGCGCTTGTCGTCGGTCACGCCCAGCTCGTGAATGGTCTCGGCGATGATGATGCCGAAGGCGAGCGACGCAAGCAGGTCCATGGTCTGGTAGCCGGTCAAGAAGCCCTGCACGGCAGCACCGGCATCATAGGGAGCTTGCGGGGCGCCAGCCGGTCCCAGCGGCGAGATCACGGCGGCACCCACGACCAGCACGATGAGCGCAATGAGCGCGGGGCCCGTAATGCGGCCGAGCACGCGCGTGATGACGCCCGGACGCAGCGTGAGCGCAAACGCGACGACAAAGAAGCCAACGGCAAACACCAGGCGAGCCGTGCCAAGCGAGACGCCCTCGGGCAGCAGCGGCACCAGCATCTCGAAGGCCGTGGAGCTCGTACGCGGAATGGCCAGGCACGGGCCGATCGCTAAATAGACCGCCGCGACAAAGAACTCACCGAACTTGGGGTGCACGCGGCCGGCAAGCTCGCGCGCCGTTCCGGCAAGCGCCACGGCGATAAAGCCCATGACGGGCAGGCCGATGGCGGCAATCAAAAAGCCAACCATGGCAAGCGGTGTGGCCGTGCCGGCCTGGAGCGCCAGCAACGGCGGAATGATGAGGTTACCGGCGCCAAAGAGCATCGAGAACAGCGCAATGCCGACGGTAACGACATGGTCGGAGCGCAGGCCGCGCGGAGCGGATGAGGCCATAGGCACACCTTTCGGGTCGAAACAAAAACGGGACGGGCAAATACACCCGTCCCGCAAGTATAAACGGTCTAGCAGCTTTAGCAGGCTAAATCGCACAGAGCATCGATAGCCGTGTCGACTTCTTCGGTAGTGTTGAAATACCCAAACGAGAAGCGGACGACGCCCTGGCGCTCGGTCCCCAGCGCACGGTGCATGAGCGGGGCGCAATGGGCGCCGGGGCGCGTCGAAATCCCCCACCCTTGCATGAGCGCATCCGAGATCTCGGCAGAGTCGATATCGGCTACGTTGAGCGACACAATCGCAGAGCGCGTCGGCTGGTCAAAGGCACCGTAGAGCTTAATCCCCGGAATCTTGCGCACACCGGCAAGGAAGCGATCAGCGAGCGCACGCTCGTGGGCAGCAATCGCCTCGACCCCACCCTGGGCCTCGATAAAGTCGAGGCCGGCAGAAAGTCCCGCGATGCCGTGACCGTTGAGCGTGCCCGCCTCAAGGCGCGTGGG
>CAJLLB010000100.1 GCA_905207425.1 uncultured Collinsella sp. | reverse complement strand
GAGCCGTGATGGCAAGATGGCGATGCCTGTCAAGGTGCTTCCGGCTGCCGAGGTCACCGGTATGGCCAAGACGTTCCGCTACCTGGTTGAGGACTATGAGGCCGACATCCTGGTAAGCGGACGCCCCCTGACCATGGCCGGTGAGCCCGGCCCCCAGGCCGAGCGCGTTGCCGCCGTGGCGCAAAAGATTGCCGACGAGCTCGATCTTCCGTTGGAGTTTGAGGACGAACGTCTGTCTTCGCAAGAGGCCAAGCGTATCCTGCACGAGCAGGGCCTCAACGAAAAGCAGATGAGGGGCAAGATCGACATGATTGCCGCCAGCCTGTTTTTGCAGACGTGGCTCGATCGTAAAAACGAGGAGGTTTCGCATGTCTAGCGCTTCCGATCCGCGCCAGCAGAATCGTACACGGCAGCCGGCGTCGCGCCCTGCCCAGCCTGGCCAGCGTCCGGCACAGCCGACGCAGCGTGCAGCTCAGCCTGCCGCGCGCCCGGCGCAGTCCTTCTCTCATTCGGCCCAACCTGTTCAACGGACGGGTCAGCAGCCTTCTGCTCGTTCGGCCCAGCCTGCAGGCGGTACCCGCTTTAAGCAGCAGGCATCTACCCAGCGAGTGCAGGCCCCCCAGTCGCATTCGCATCACGCTCTCGGTTCCCACGGCGTTGCTCCGGCTACGCGCTCGAGCTATAACACGCACGTCCGCCGTGGTACACAAAAGAAAAGCTCCCCGGTGCCTATGATTATCGGTGGCGTCGTCGCCGTGCTTGCGCTTGTCGCGATCGTTTTCTTTGTCGTGCCAGCCGTCAAGGGCTTCTTTGGCGGTGAGGATGCGAAAGTCGCTGCTGGCCAGCAAGTTACTATCACGATTCCCGACGGTGCCTCGGGCGATACTATCGCCTCGATTCTCTCTGAGAACCATATCGTCGAAAATCCCAAGGATTACTATGCGGCGGTGAAAAAGCTCAACGCCGATATGTCGCTCAAGCCTGGTACTTATTCGTTCACCACACTCATGGATGCGACCAAGGTTGTTCAGCAGCTCATGGAAGGCCCCAACGCGGGCTCCAATGCGCTGACTATCCCTGAGGGCCTAACGGTCGATCAAGTCGCCGACCGTGTGGCCCAGGCTTACGACAGCATCTCTAAGGAAGACTTCCTCAACCAGGCAAAGGCCTCCAACTACGTGGACGACTATAGCTTCCTTAAGGGCGCCGCCAACGACTCGCTCGAGGGCTTCTTGTTCCCCAAGACTTATTCGTTGGGTGATTCGCCGACGGCCGATGACGTGGTTCGCGCTATGCTCGATCAGTTTAAGACCGAGTACAAGTCGCTTGACTTTGCGAGCTGCGAAGCCAAGATCAAGGAACGCTACGGTGTGGAGATGTCCGACTACGACATCGTCAACTTGGCCTCTATCGTTGAGCGCGAGGGCCTCAACGCCGACCAGCGCGCGCACGTGGCCTCGGTCTTCTACAACCGTCTTGCCGGCAAGCTCGATGGTCTGCGCTATCTCAACAGCGATGCGACCATGATGTATGTCACCGGTGGCGAGGTTACCGCCGACGACCTGCAGAGCGATAGTCCGTATAACACCTATAAGCATGAGGGTCTGCCACCCACGCCCATCTGCTCTCCGTCGCTCGAGGCACTCAAGGCCACGCTTGAGCCGACCGACTCCGATGACCTGTATTTCTACATTACGCAGGACGAGGAGTACTTCTCGCAAACCTACGAAGAGCATCAACAGTCTTGGAATTAGCATGAGGATTTTTAGCCCCAAACGTTACGTTGCCTCGGTCGATCGCATCGACCTTGATACCCTTTGGGCCGACGGCAAACGCGCCATTCTGCTCGATCGCGATAACACCCTGGTGCCGCGCGACACCGAGCAGGTTCCCGCTGCGGTTTCCGCTTGGCTCGATACCGCCCGCGCCAAAGGCTTTAAGCTGTGCATGGTGTCCAACAACTGGCATCGCGACCAGGTCATGGCATCAGCACGCGAGCTGGGACTCGAGGCCATCAGCCATGCCATGAAGCCGGCGCCGTTTGCCCTCAAGGCGGGTCTTAAGCGCCTCGGCGCCACGGCCGACGAGGCGGTGCTGGTCGGTGATCAGCTCTACACGGACGTGTGGAGCGGCAACTTCGCCGGCGTCGATACCATCCTGGTAAAGCCGCAGGCCACGCAGGACCTGTGGTATACGCAGATCTTCCGTATCTTTGAGCGCCGGGCCCTGCGCGACCTTCCCTGCGAGGAATAGGTCTCGTCATGTCCCAGCACACCAAACACGGCTGCGACCATATCTTCTTTATCGGCTTTTTGGGCGCGGGCAAATCGACGCTCGCGCGCAACGTCGGCACTATGTTCAAGCGGCGTTTTATCGATACCGACCGCCTAGTCGTCCGCCGTTGCGGCAAGTCGGTAACCGAGATTTTTGAGACCGAGGGTGAGGATCGTTTTCGCGAGCTCGAGACCTCGGCGCTCCGTTCGCTCCAAAGCGAGCGCAGTCTGTTGGTTTCGTGCGGTGGCGGTATCGTCGAGACGCCGGTGAATATTGAGCTGATGCACGAAATGGGTACGTGCGTGTACCTCGAGGGCGACTTTGAGGATTCGATTCGCCAGATTCGTCGGTCCGACACGCGCCCCGATTTCCGCTCGCCCGAGCATGCCGCGCGCTTGTTTGAGCATCGCCGTCCGCTGTATCGCCAGGCCGCCGATATTACCCTTGATATTCGCAACAAGTCCTTCGAGGACGTTTCCTACCTTTGTGCCGAGATGCTTTTGGAGCGTGGACTGCTATGATTCGCCGCCAACTGATCAATTTCCAAAACCGCAGCGTCGATGTCCGTGTCGGATTGGGCGCGTTCGATGAGCTGTCGCGTATGTTTGCCTCGGCTGTGGGCAAGCCTAAGCGCGCGATGGTGGTTTGGAACTCCGCCTCGTCAGAACGTTTTGATGAGGTCGTCGAGCATGCGCTGGTCGACGCCGGTTTTGCCGTGTCGCAGTTCTCCCTTGAGGTTTCGCCTGCTGGTGCCACGCTGGCCGATGCCGATGCTATCTTTGGCGCCTTGTCTGCCAACGGCATTACCTGCGACGATCTGGTTGTCGCCGTTGGCGATGCCGCAACCTGCTCGGTTGTTAGCTGGTGCGCCAACCAGTGGTGTGGCCGAACCGAGTGCGCGCTGCTGCCGACGACCTTCGACGCCATGCTCACGGTCGCGACGACCATGAAGCCGCTCATTGCCTCGTCGTCGAATGCGCTTCCCGCTATCGCGTTCCGTCCCGAACCGGGCTTGGTCGTGTGTGACCTCGACCTTGTTCGCGAGGCGGACCCCGAGGACCTCAAACTCGGCTATGTGGTACTTGTTGGCACCATGCTTTCGAGCAGTAAGTCCCGTTGGAATCAGTTTACTGAGACCGTCCCCGAGATTCTCGCGGGCGAGGAGGTCGCGCTCGTCAATGCCGTTCAATGGTCTCAGACTGCCCGCAAGGACGTACTGATGGCCACGAACCCGAGCGCTCGCCATGCGCTCGATTTTGGCAAGACGGGGGAGCGTACCCTGCGCGCCTGCTTGGGCGATGCCGCTTCGCAGGCCCCTGCCTACCAGCTGTTGTCCGAGGGCATTCGCTTTGAGGCACGCCTTGCACATGATGCCTGCGATTTCGATATCGATTACGTCTTTGAGGTCGATGACTGCTTGGAGGACTTTGGTATCGAGGAACTTGCCTTCGATCTGGAGTCTGCCGCATATATCGAGGAGTTCCGCAAGCAGCAGTTTGCACGCTCGAACCGCAGCATGTTGCCGCTGCCCGCGGCACTCGGCGCCATTCGCCTAACGAACGTTGAGGACGAGGTTCTTAAGCGCCATGCTCACGCCTACTTGGCTTCTCGTAAAGAACTTCTCTAAGATTTATTGACTTCCATCCTCTTTCGTATCATGTTGAGGGGCGGGTTTCCAATCGGTTGCGGATCGCATGCGATTCCGTCGTTCGGTTGAGACCCGTCCCGTCTATATAGAGACAACAAGAAAGGAATCTGCATGTCTGAGTTTGCTGCCGGTCCTGCCGGTCGTATCGAGCGTGTCCGTGCCCTTATGGTCGAGCGTGGCTACGACGCCATCGTGGTGCGCGACGAGGCCAACCTTCGTTGGCTTACGGGCGTTAAGGGCGTCTTCGACTACACCTTCGAGTTCCCGCACGCTGCGTTTATTACGGCCGACCAGTGCCTGTTCCACACCGACTCGCGCTACCTCAACAGCTTTGAGGAGAACACGCCCGCCGGCAGCCCCTGGGTCTTCGACATGGACGAGGGCACCATCCCCGGCTGGGTCGCCGGCAAGATTGCGGCTAACAAGTGCCGTGTCTGTGCTGTCGAGGACGATATGCAGATTAACTTCTACCAGGGTATTCAGCGCGGCCTGGAGGATCGCTCCGTTGCCTGCATGCTGCCGCTGATGCACGACGACATCCGCAAGATGCGCGCCATCAAGGATGCCGAGGAGATCGAGCTCATGCGCCATGCACAGTCGATCACCGACGCCGCCTTCCAGCACATGCTCGGCTTTATTAAGCCTGGTATGACCGAGAAGCAGGTTCGCAACGAGCTCGAGAACTTTATGTTCGCCAACGGCGCTGACAGCCTTGCTTTCGGCTCCATCGTGGCGAGCGGTCCCAACACCGCCAACCCGCATGCCGTGCCGAGCGACCGCGTGATCGAGAAGGGCGACTTTGTCCTCATGGACTACGGCGCGGGCTACTGCGATTACCGCTCCGACATGACACGCACTGTTGTGATGGGCGAGCCCACGCAGGAGCAATTCGACCTGTATGCACTCGTGCGCCGCACGCACGAGGAGTGCGTCGCCGCCATCCATCCGGGCGTCGAGGGTAACGACATCTTCAAGCTCTCCAAGAAGATCATCGGCGATGCCGGCTATGGCGATTACTATAACCATGGCTTGGGCCACGGCGTTGGTATCGACATTCACGAGCTGCCCAACTTCAACCGCAGCAAGAACACCATCGAGATCGGCTCGGTTGTCACCATGGAGCCCGGCGTCTACCTGCCCGGCGTGGGCGGCGTGCGCCTTGAGGACTACGGCGTGGTCACCGAGAACGGCTACGAGCCCTTCACCAAGACCCCGCACGACCTGCACGTCATCGACTGCTAGCCCATTTCGATAGATTTTTGGGCGGGGCGTCCGGAGCAAGTCGGGCGCCCCGCGTTCTCTTTTTATGCGCTCGCCGCAGGCGCGGTCTGCAAGTGTATAATTTCTATCGTATGTAATTTGGACGCTTGTGCGTTCTGCCCATAACAAGAAAGGTCGCTATGCCTACCATTTCTACCGCCGACTTCAAGAACGGCCTCGGTCTCCGCATCAAGGACAAGGTCTACACCATCGTCGAGTTCCAGCATGTCAAGCCGGGCAAGGGCGGCGCGTTTGTGCGCTACAAGACCCGCGACATCAAGAGCGGCCGCGTCGTCGAGAACACCTGCAACGCCGGCACCAAGTTCGAGAGCGTCATGCTCACCACCCGTGAGTTCCAGTACCTCTACAACGATGGCGCCGACTACATCTTCATGGACAACGAGACCTATGAGCAGGTTCCCGTTCCCGAGGACATGGTGGGCGAGAACTCCAAGTGGCTGCGCGAGAACGACATTTGCCAGCTGCTCTTCGCCGACGATGAGCTCATGGGCGTGACCCCGCCGATGTTTATCGAGACCACCATCGTCCAGACCGACCCGGGCTTTAAGGGCGACACCGTCCAGGGTTCCACCAAGCCGGCCACGATTGACACCGGCGCTGTCATCCAGGTCCCCATGTACCTCAACGAGGGCGAGGTCATCAAGGTTGACACCCGCGACGGCAAGTTCGTCTCCCGCGTCTAGCAACCAACTCTTCTAGGAGGACTCATGCCCCAGGAAATCAAGATTGACGGCATCGGCATTTCGCCCGATGTTTTGACCGCCATCGTCTCGCGCGCCGTGTCGGATGTCGAGGGCATCGCCTCCGTTGGCGTCAAGGACCTTGCCACCAACCTTGTCTCCATGATGCTCTCGTCCAAGGCCCCTGCTTCCGAGCCGGCGGTCGAGGCCGAGGTCGTCGGCGACAAGCTCGCACTCACCGTGCGTGTCGTGGTGTTCTTTGGCTATCCGTTCAAGAAACTCGCCGAGGCCGTTCGCGCCGCCGTGGTCGCTGCCATCGATGCTCAGGTGGGCGTCGAGGTCGAGCGCGTTGACGTTTGCATTGACGGCCTCGTTTTCCCCAAGGAGTAACCTTTGAGCCTTAAGGTTTATCGCGGGCGCACGCTTGCCCGCAGTCAGGCGCTGCAGCTGCTGTTCCAGGCCGAGGCCACGGACAGCCCGCTCGAGCGCGTCCTCGAGGGCGATTTCCTGATCTCGAAGGGTCCCCTCGACCCCTATGCGCTGGAGCTTTGCCGCGGTGCCTACGAGCATATCGATCGTATCGACTGCGCTCTGCGCGCCGTCGCCAAGAACTGGGATCTTATGCGCATGCCCGGCGCCGACCGCAACTTGCTGCGTATCGCCGTCTATGAGATGCGCTTCCTCACCGACGAGGAGGTCTCGGACGCCATCGTAATCAACGAGGCCGTCGAGCTTGCCAAGGCCTATGGCACCGACCAGTCCGCTTCGTTCGTCAACGGCGTGCTGGGCAAGATCGCTCGCAGCGAGGAGCTGCCAGGCGAGGACCTGTACCAAGAGCTGCTGGCCGAAGATCGCGCTCGCGAGGAGGCACAGGCTGCCGAGGCTGCCGCCAAGGTTGCGGTTGCCCAGGCTGAGGCTGGCGTGCTGGCCGAGGATGCGGACGCCGCCGAGGCTGTTGTCGACTCCGTCGAGGAGTAGCTATGCCAGAGGGTTCCGTCCGCAACTTCGACGAGATCTCGGACCGCTTGGACCAGATCATCGCTACCGTTCGTTCCAAGGATACCTCCTTGGAGCGTTCGCTCGATTTGTTTGACGAGGCGATTGAGCTGGGCTCCCGCGCGGTCGATATGGTCGACAAGTTTGAGCTGACGCCGCGTGAGACCGACAAGCTCGAGCAGGAATATGATGAGGATGCGGCAAACGAATCCCAGGATAGCTAGGCCGCATCTCCGGATACGAATGGTTGATGGCATTCATGAAACGCGTGCGTCTTGATGACGAACTGATTTCACAGGGCATCTGCGCCGATCGCGCGGATGCCCTTCGCACTCTTATGGCCGGCTTGGTCTCGAGTGGCGGTGAGCGCTTGACTTCGCCGGGCCTTAAGGTGACCCCGGGCCTGCCGCTGCACGTGAAGGGGCGCATTCCCTATGTTGGCCGCGGCGGTCTTAAGCTCGAAGGCGCACTTGATGCGTTTGGCATCAATCCGACGGGCCTTGCCTGTCTGGATGTGGGCTGCTCTACCGGCGGCTTTACCGATTGC
>CAJLLB010000099.1 GCA_905207425.1 uncultured Collinsella sp. | reverse complement strand
GATGGTTGGTCACACCATCGCCGTCCACGACGGCCGCAAGCATGTGCCCGTGTATGTTACCGAGTCCATGGTTGGTCACAAGCTCGGCGAGTTCGCGCCGACTCGTACGTTCCGTGGCCACAAGGCCAAATAGGGGGTTAACCGTAAATGGCAACTAAGTCTATTGAAACTGAGGCCACCGAGGTTCGCGCCGTCGCCAAGTACGTGCGTGTTTCCCCCAGCAAGGCCCGCCTGGTGGTCGATCTGATCCGCCGCAAGCCTGTCGCTCAGGCCTTCGACATCCTCCACTTCTGCGACCGCGCCGTCGCCGTGGATGTCGAGAAGGTTCTCCGTTCCGCCGTTGCGAACGCCGAGAACAACAACGGTCTGCGTGCCGACAACCTGGTTGTCGCCGCTGCCTATGTTGACGAGGGTCCGACGCTTAAGCGCATCCGTCCCCGCGCCAAGGGTTCCGCTTCTCGTATTCTGAAGCGTACTTCCCACATCACCGTCGTCGTTGCTCCTCGAAAGGAGGCGTAAAGCTGTATGGGTCAGAAAGTCTACCCCACCGGCTTCCGTCTTGGCATCACCGAGAACTGGCGCTCCCGCTGGTTCGCAGAGAAGGATTACGCTAAGACCCTCGGTAACGATCTCGAGATCCGCAAGTACCTCGAGAAGCGTCTTTCCCGCGCAGCTGTCTCCCGCGTCGAGATCGAGCGCGCTGGCGACAAGGTGAAGGTCATCATCCTCACCGCTCGCCCCGGCGTTGTCATCGGTAAGAAGGGTGCCGAGATCGATACCCTTCGCACCGAGCTCGAGAAGGTCGCTGGCGTCTCCAAGGGCCAGCTCTCCGTCGACGTTGTCGAGATCAAGCGCCCCGAGCTCGACGCCAACCTCGTTGCTCAGTCTATTGCCGAGCAGCTCGAGGGCCGCGTTGCCTTCCGTCGCGCTATGCGCAAGGCTGTCCAGTCCGCCCGCAAGGCCGGCGCTAAGGGCATCCGTATCCAGTGCTCCGGTCGTCTCGGCGGTGCCGAGATGGGCCGTCGTGAGTGGTACCGTGAGGGTCGCGTGCCTCTGCACACCCTCCGTGCCAAGATCGACTACGGCACGGCTGTCGCCAGCACCACCATGGGCGCTTGCGGCGTGAAGGTCTGGATCTACCTGGGTGAGAAGCTCCCGGGCCAGCCTGTTCCCAACCCTGCACTCGAGGGCTCTTCCCGTCCTCGTCGTCGTAACTCCGAGAGGAGGGGTCAGTAGTGCTTGCCCCTAAGCGTATTCTTCACCGCAAGGTGCAGCGTGGCTCCATGAAGGGCCAGGCCAAGGGTAATACCGAGCTGCATTTCGGCGAGTTTGGTATCCAGGCTCTCGAGGCCCATTGGATCACCAACCGTCAGATCGAGGCCGCTCGTATTGCCATGACCCGCTACATGAAGCGTGGCGGTCGTGTCTACATCACGATCTTCCCCGATAAGCCCATCACCAAGAAGCCTGCCGAGACTCGCATGGGTTCTGGTAAGGGTAACCCCGAGGAGTGGGTGGCTGTCGTCAAGCCCGGCCGCATCATGTTCGAGGTCAAGGGTGTTCCCGAGGAGGTCGCTCGCGAGGCTCTGCGTCTTGCGCAGCACAAGCTCCCCATCAAGACCAAGATTGTTGCTGCTAAGAACGCTGAGCAGCGCATCGAGAAGGAGATGGCTGAGGAGGCCGCTCTCGAGGCCAAGTGGGCTGCTGAGGACGCCGCCGCCGCCAAGGAGGAGAACTAATGAAGCCCGCAGAGATTCGTGAGCTCTCGGACGCTCAGCTCGTTGAGAAGCTGAAGGAAATGCGCGCCGAGCTCTTTAACCTTCGTTTCCAGATGGCCACCAGCCAGCTGGACAACACCGCTCGCGTCAACACCGTGAAGAAGGACATCGCTCGCGTCCTCACGGAGCAGCGCGCCCGCGAGATCGCAGCGGAGAAGTCCGCTGTCGCCGAGTAGGACCTAAGGAGAGAACATGACTGATTCGCGTAACTCGCGTAAGGTCCGTACGGGTGTCGTTACCTCCGTCTCCGGTGCCAAGACCATTGTTGTCACCATCACCGAGCGCAAGCGTCACCCCAAGTACGGCAAGATGATGACCAGCTCCAAGAAGCTGCACGCTCACGACGAGGAGTGCACGGCTGGCGTGGGCGATACCGTCCGCGTTATGGAGACCCGTCCTATGTCCAAGATGAAGCGTTGGCGCCTCATCGAGGTCGTCGAGCGCGCTAAATAAGCAGTCGCTCTTACGACTTGTACGTTTCCGAAGATGTGCGTATGCCTGGCTTGCATACCACGGGCCGTATAAAGGCTGCGCACCTCTCTTCGGTTCTTAGTTCGGAGGAACATCTACCATGATTCAGATGCAAACCATGCTGAACGTCGCCGACAACTCCGGCGCTCGCAAGATTCGCTGCATCAAGGTGCTTGGCGGTTCCAAGCGTCGTTATGCAGGCATCGGCGATGTGTTCATCGGTGCTGTCCAGGAGGCTACCCCTGGCGCCAACGTCAAGAAGAAGGACGTTGTCCGTTGCGTCGTCGTTCGCACCGTTAAGGAGATCCGCCGCAAGGATGGCTCCTACATTCGCTTTGATGAGAACGCCTGCGTTGTCATCAACAACGATGGTTCGCCCGTCGGCACCCGTATCTTCGGGCCCGTCGCTCGCGAGCTTCGTGACAAGAAGTACATGAAGATCGTCTCGCTCGCTCCCGAGACCCTGTAGTTAGGGGAGATATATGTATATCAAGAAGGGCGATAAGGTCCAGGTTCTCTCTGGTAAGGATCGCGGCAAGCAGGGCGTTGTCCTGCGTGCTCTCCCCGCCGAGAACAAGGTCGTTGTCGAGGGCGTTTCGGTCGTCAAGAAGGCCGTCAAGCCCAACGCTGCCAACCAGCAGGGCGGCATCGTTTCGCAGGAGGCTCCTATCGACGCCTCCAACGTCAATCTCGTTTGCCCCGAGTGCGGTAAGGTTACCCGCGTCGGTCACGAGAAGGACGGCAAGAACAAGCTGCGCGTCTGCAAGAAGTGCGGCCACAAGTTCTAAGCTGCCCGCAACATCAAGTTGCTAGCAAAGGCCCGGATGCCCCAAGGCACCCGGGCCTTTTTCTATCCCTACTCATTGGGGACAGACTTAAATGACTTGTCGTTGGGGATGTTCTTAAACGGCTAGTTGATGGGGACAGTCTTTAGATTTGTATATCTGGCCATCTGGGATAGGCTTCAACGAAAGCGGCACCTAGGGACAGTCCTTTGATGTCTGGTGCCCCCAGAGGGGTGAAGTAATGCAGCTGGCTCTGTCTTTAGGGCTATGGTGCTCCGCCCCTATATGTTTCACAAGGTTTGTCGCATGCGCATTTACGCGCAGAGTCTTGCGCGATGATGCGCATGGCCGCGCAAATATCTGCTAACTATGGTTAAATAATGACCGATAAACAAATAAACACGCAAATACAAGCAAATGCGCGCGCATTTGTGCGAATATAAGGCTGTTGGAAATGAAGGACTTCCGATGACTCAGGAGGCACATAATGGCAGATTCCAAACAGGCTCCGCTCGACGCCGAAGCAGCCGCAAAAGCAGCGTTCACTTCGGTCCAGGACAAGCCATTCCCCGATGATATCTTTACGGCTCCCGAGCTTCGTTGGGCTGTGATCGGGTGCGGCGTTATCGCCAACCAGATGGCCCAGTCTCTAGCTCTTGCCGGCCGCAAGCTTGCGGGCGTCGCAAACCGTACGCTATCCAAGGCTCAAGCTTTTGCCGAGCAGTATGGCATCGAGAAGGTCTATGAGACGGTCGAGGACCTCTACGCCGATCCGGATATCGACGCCGTCTATATCACCACGCCGCACAACACGCATATCACCTACCTGCGAGCCGCTCTGGCAGCTGGCAAGCACGTGCTCTGCGAAAAGGCCATTACCCTCAACTCTGCCGAGCTCGACGAGGCCCGTGCCATCGCCGACGAGCACAACGTGGTCCTTATGGACGCCACCACGGTGCTCCACATGCCGCTGTATCAAGAGCTGCGCCGTCGCATGGATGCGGGCGACTTTGGCCGCATGAACCTCGCCCAGCTCAACTTTGGCAGCTATAAGGAGTACGGCGACCTGACCAACCGCTTCTACAACCGTAGCCTTGCCGGCGGCGCCATGCTCGACATTGGCGTGTATGCCCTGTCCGTCATGCGCCTGTTTATGGCCAGCCAGCCAGCCGAGGTCGTGTCTCTGGGCAACACCTGTGAGACCGGTGTCGACGTTGCGGGCGGCATTGTCTGCCGTAACGCCGAGCAGCAGCTGGGCGTCGTGAGCCTTACGCTCCACTCCAAGCAGCCCAAGCGCTCGGTCATCAGCTTCGACAAGTGCTATATCGAGGTCAACGAGTATCCGCGTGCCGACCATGCGACCATCGTGTGGACTGCGGACGGTCACCGTGAGGAGGTCCACGCTGGCACCGAAGCCTACGCACTGTGCTACGAGATGGCCGACCTGGAGAAGGCCGTTGCCGGCGATGATTCGAAGCGCGAGCTTCTGGGCTATGCTTCTGATGTTATGGAGCTGATGACCAAGCTCCGCGCCGACTGGGGAGTCGTGTACCCCGAGGAGGAGTAAGCGATGCTTGCGGAAGATAGGCTCAACGCGATTGTGTCGATGGTGCAGCAGGCCGGCTCGGTTACCGTACCGGAGCTTGCTGAAGCCCTGGGCGTGACACCGTCCACCATTCGGCGCGACTTGCAGACGCTCGACCGCGCACACCGCATCGCCAAGGTACACGGAGGCGCGACGAGTCTGGAGCGCGCGCATGTGACGCGCGACCTGACGATCGGCGAGCGCAGCGATCTCCATAACGATGACAAGGAGCGCATCTGCGCCCGTGCTGCGGCCCTGGTGGAGCCCGATAGCTTTGTGTATATCGATTCGGGCTCCACGACGCTCATCGAGCATCTTCCGCATCTCGACGGCGTCACCTATGTGACCGATTCTGTGCTCCATGCTCAGCATCTTGCCCTGCGCGGTATGCGCACCGTGGTGCTGGGCGGCGAACTCAAGCCCGAGACCGAGGCGCTCGTTGGCCCCGATGCTTTGGCAACCCTGGACCGCTATAACTTCAACTGCGGCTTTTGGGGCTCCAATGGCATCGCCGCCGAGCAAGGTCTCACCACACCGGATATCGAGGAAGCACAGGTCAAGCGTATCTCGATGCGCCATACCGCTAAACGCTTCGTAATCTCGGACGCCAGCAAATTTGGCATGGTGGCGCCCGTCAAGTTCGCGGACTTCCGCGACGCAACGATTATTACCGCAGGCGAGGTCCCCGCCAAGTACCGGGCAATGGACAACGTCATCACGGTCTAGCAGCAGGGGACGGGCTAAGGCCAAAACCACCACAAAGGGGCCTGTCCCCATTGTGGTGGTTAGCAACGGAAACCGAGTAGTTTTCTCAATAGAAAAGCGGCAACGTCCATCACGGGCGTTGCCGCTTTCGTTGTCTACCGGTTTGTCTACGTCTGTAATAACTGGACCGTTAAAAGTGGGTTAGATGTTACAGAGTGAGATACTTCCGAACCGCACCGTCCCTTTGTCTCGATCTGTAACAGACCGACCGGAAAATGGGCTCTAACTGTTACAGATCGAGACGTTTTGGGACCGCGGCTGAGCCATTGCGGCAAAACCACCACAAAGGTGCCTGTCCCGATTGTGGTGGTTTAGGGCTCCCAGGGGCAGGGGGCTTCGATGTGGATGTGCTCGCCGGTTACGGGATGCGTGAAGGACACGCTGTGGGCGTGGAGCATCAGGCCGCAGGGGCGCGGCGTTCCGTACAGGTCGTCGCCAACCAGGGGATGATGCTCGCTTGCCAGGTGCACACGGATTTGGTGCTTGCGGCCGGTGAGCAACTCGACATCGATATACGAGCGCGTGGGCAGGCCACGACGGCTCTTAAGGCGTTTGAGCACCTTCACGCGCGTTTGAGAGGGCTTACCGCTGGCGCCGACGCGCATCTTGCGGCTGTCGTGGCGGTCGCGCGCGATGGGCTTGTCGATGAGCTTCTCGTTCCAGTCGATCTTGCCCTCGGCCAGCGCCAGATAGTGCTTTTCGAAGGCGTGGTCGATCACCATCTGGTCAAAGGCGGGCTGCGTCTGTTTGTCGAGCGAAAACAGTACCACGCCGGTGGTGTTGCGGTCCAGGCGGTTGAGCGGCTGCATGTCAGTCGCGGCAAAGCCGTCGCCCATGGCCAGCAGCAGATCGCTGGCGTAGTCGGTAAGCGTGCGCTCGCCGGTGCCGTCGCCGTGGACGATCATGCCGGCGGGCTTGTCGATGGCCATGAGCCAGGCGTCGCAGTAAAGGACTTGAGGTTCTTCGTTCACGTGTAAGCCTTTCGGTTAGCTGATTCCCACAAACATGCAGCCCGAGGTCGCCCCGCGCAGGCGGGCGGCGGGCTTGCGGCCGGCTTGAGCTGCCTCGACGGCGCGACGGACGCGAGCGACGGCACGGGCGATCTCATCCGTCTCGAGTAGCGTTCCGTCCACCATGAGACGACGCACGCCGGCATCGAGCAGCTGAGGAACCTGAGGCGTGAGGTCGATGGGGTAGGCGTCGTACAGGCGTGAGCGGCCATGCATGTCGGTGCGCACGGGCATGACCTTGCCGTCGATATTCTTGAGCGACAGCTTGCGGGCGCGCAGGCGGCAGTTGGCGCAATCGTGGATGCAGCCATTGGCCACCTGCAGGATGCAGTGCTCGCTCGTCATAACGCGCGGGCGGCCAAAGACGGTGATGCCCAGAGCCGCGGGCGCGGCGGCGCCGAGCGAGACAATCTCGTCGAGTGTGATCTCGGGCGAGAGCCAAAACGCACCGGCTCCGCGCTCGGCAAGCGCCTCCATGCAGGGCGTGTTGTGCACCGGCAGGCAAGAGCGAATCTCGGCCGTGGCGCCAACCTGGGCGGCCAGGGCAAGCTCAGAGATGTTGCCAATAGCGACCGTGGCGCCGGCAACAACCCACGGGTCGACGCGTACGTGGTCAACGGCGCGGCAGACCTCGTCGAGCACGGGTACGATGCCCTGCTCAAATGCATCGGTGGGGGAGAGCTCGGCCGCATCGAGCGCGTCGGTGGTCATGTAGATGCGCGTTACACCCTCGGCGCGAGCGGCCTCGGCGGCCTCGAGCGAGGTGACGGTGGCGCAGATCTGCGGCTCATCGCGGTAGTGCTCGGGCGCGGGGCGGGAATCACTGGTTACAATCGCCGGCAGCTCGAGCGTTTTCGCGCGCTCCGCGTACGGCGTCAGAATGGCCTCTTCCAGCGCCTTGCAGGCGGCGGCACGCACCTTGTGCACGGCGGAGAAGCCCATGCCGCAGCCGGCGTCGAGCGAAACGTCAAAGCTCGCTGCCTCAAACGGCGAGGAGCCCATGCGGCCCACATGCTCAACCAGATCGGATGCCTCGACGGCGCGGGTCTTGGCGGCCTCGACGGTGAAGCCCGTGGCGGTGGCGGTGAGCGCGGGGTTGTCACAGCAGGTGAGTGTGACAGTAAACGGCTCGCCC
>CAJLLB010000098.1 GCA_905207425.1 uncultured Collinsella sp. | reverse complement strand
CGCGCCTGGCCGCGTTGCGCGACATGCGCAGACCCGACGCGATCGATGAGTACGCCTCCGTCCTCGGCCGGCTCGAAGAGGGTTGGGGCCGCGGGTTCTGGAACGAGCTGACCGGATTCCGGGAGGAACATCCGAACTGGGGCGGATGGGCCATGCCGGTGCTGCGGAACGACCAGTTCAACTACAACGGCGAATTCGAACCGTACTTCAAGGAACCGGAGGACATACGATACCGCGACGACGCCGTGCTCGGCACCCTGGTCGAGACCGCCGCCTACCAACGCCTGGACCGGGACCAGCTCCGCACCATGACCCCACGCCAGATCGACCAGGCGACCCGGAAGCTCAGGGAAAGCCTCGAAGTGCGCGAACACGACAGAACCGCCGTCGACCAGGCATGGCAGGACGCCCCGCGCGGCAAGCAGATCACGAACGACCTGGCCGAACTCGAACGGGCCCTCGGCCGCCGACCCGGATGGGTCGACTACACCGCCATGCTCCGCGAACGCGAGACCGAATACCTGCTCGGCTACGACTCCCACCCCTCGATCTCGTATGATGCAGAACCCATCCAGGCGACGCCGACATGGTCGGCGGGCGCAGGCCACGGCGCAGGCTACGGGGCCGGCATCTGACCCCGGGGGCGAAGACCACCGGCCGCGCTACAATAAATAAATAAAAATAAATATTTAATAACATGGAGGCAGGATGATCATCGGCGTGATCAACATCAAGGGCGGGGTCGGCAAGACCACCAGCTCACTGGCGATAGCCACCGCAGCCCAAAGATCCGGACTGAGCGTGACGGTCGTGGACACCGACCCGCAAGGCAGCGCCACATTGTGGGCACAGGCCGCCGAGGACGCGGACGACCCGCTCCCCTTCCCCGTCGTGTCGAAGAACCAGGCCGAGATACGGCGCATGCGCGAACGCCGCCCGGACCGCAACGGCGAACTGATCGTCATCGACACCCCGCCGAACGGCGCCGTCGTGGACGAGGCCATCAAAACCGCCGACTTCGTGGTCATCCCCACCCTGTCCTCGCCCATCGACCTGCAGCAGACCATGCTCACCGCCGCCCAATGCCAGGACGCCGGCAAAGACTACGCCGTGCTCATCGTCATGGCCCGCAAGGGCACCAACGCCCTGCGCGCGTTCAGGACCGCCGTCGAGGAATACGGTGCCGGCATCTTCGACACGGAAATCCCGCTGAGGGAGGATTTCAAAGCCGATTTCGGCCACACATTCAGAAGCAACCTCAACGGATACGAGGACGTGTGGAACGAGCTGAAGGAGGAACTGCGATGAAGAAGGCCTCGGGACGACTCACCATGAGCATGCAGCCACGCCGCGAACTCGAAGGAAAACCCGTGACCAAGCTCATGGACGTGCAGGACAACACCGGACGCGGCGACGGCGAAACCGTCCGCAAGGTCATGACCACGTTCCAGATGGACGCGGACCTCAAAGCCGAACTCAAACGATACTGCGCGGACAACGGCATGAAAATGGGCGAGACCATCAACCAAGCCATAGCGAGAATGCTGCACGAATAGCCGCAGAATCCTAGAACAGACATCGACGTCCCGGACAGGCGCGTGCCCGAACGCGGGCAACGCAAAGGGCCGGTGCCCGAAGACACCGGCCCAACGCTTACTGAAAGGGGGTGGAATCAGGGCCACCCACCGGTCTCGGCCATCCTCCCGAAGAAGTCGTTGCGCACCGCCTTGGAATGGGAGGAAGTTTGCAGTGCCTCGAACCGGCACTTCCATGTTAGCCGATACCATCGTTCATGTCGAGAAGGTCTTGTTGCAGGGACCAGAACGACCGTCCGGCAACCGCCGGGCGACGCTGCCGCGCCAGTCGCGGCGCGGCTTACTGAAAGGATTGCGCCATGCGCAAACCAGAAAAGGGGCCGCGCGGCGGCCTCGTGGTCTGGCTGATGGCGGTCATCGTCATCAGCCTCGCTCCCGCGATGCATCCCATCGCGGCCGACATCGCGGTGCTGTCACTCACGGCATACGCGATCAGCGCACACAGCCGCCAATAACGGCACCACGGCCCGTCCGAGCTTCCACGCCCGGACGGGCTTTCAGCTAAGAATATTTTCAGTAGTCAATCGCATCCCGCCATGTGTCATACTGGCATGTGGCCGATGTTTCGGGGCCGGTGACTCGTCGTTCGTCAATCGTGTGGCCACTGAATATGATTTCGCAGGAGACGTTGTCTTCCACTCCGCCGGAATCACGTTCAACCGTGAAGGTGAGCGGCCTGTCGTTCTCAAGCCAATCGTCCGGAGCGACTTTCAACCAGTCCCCTTTGATTCGGGTTTCGAGAACCGTCTCGCTCTGCGACTCAATCCTGACGGTCCCCGACTCCGCATAGGCGCGAAATTCGAGATGAGCGCCGGCATCGTCGCTTTGAACCGGTGCTCCGGTACAACCCGACATGAGCGCAAATACCGCCAGACACAGGCCGGAAAACAATGGTTGTCTCTTCCTCATCGATCGTTCCGCCGGTTCGGACCGCGCCACAGAATCCTGCACATAAGGGCGAGAACTGCTGTCACGACAATGAACACAGCCATCAACATGAATATGTTCGTGGAAGAATCCGTGCCCATTGCGGTGTCGGAAGACACGACGCCGATAGATCCGCCGCCGGCTGAATCGTCAAACCCAGATGGCGCGTTCTTACGGATCGCGATGTCTCCCTGCTCCACTTGTACAGACTCGGGGACAATAGCGCGTGCAGCTTCGTTGAGAGGTGAGATTCTGCTGTTTTCCATCGAATAATACGCACGGGAGAAGCCATCGCTGATGAGAGTGGTGCTGTCATCATCATCGAGCAGGGACGCCTCTTCTATATCGGGAGAAAAATTCCCCACTTCCAGACTTCCGTTGTTGTCCCAGATCGTGATCCTTCCCACTAATCTACCTTCAACCTCAACGGGTGCCACCCAGTCGTAATCCTGCGGGTCCGTGATTGTGTTCGTTATGGCACCTGAATCGTCATAGC
Source organism: uncultured Collinsella sp. (assembly GCA_905207425.1). Classification (GTDB taxonomy): domain Bacteria; phylum Actinomycetota; class Coriobacteriia; order Coriobacteriales; family Coriobacteriaceae; genus Collinsella. Next base: position 4,712 of record CAJLLB010000098.1, on the reverse strand, counting down.
GTAGATAATGCACTTTATCGGCATAACCTATTGCAATCTGCGTGGATGCTTCAGGGCTTCCGTCGTTCTGGACAGCTTCCATAAGCGCCAGCGTTTGGGTCCTCGCCTCGTCGCTTTGAGCGAACTCGTTGATTTGCGTGCTCTCGGGCAGATTCTCCGCGCGAGCGATATCAGGGCAGACCGTTCCTATAGCAACGACAAATAACATCGCCGCGAATAATATACGGAACGCCTGAATCAGGGATTTACGAACATTATAGAATGTACTCATTTGTTCCCCCTTTATCGGCTAAAGCCATATCGTGTGTGCGTCCATGTATGACCACTTCCGCTTTTCATCCAGTCGTAAGTTCCACTGCTGTAATACGACTGCAACGGATCGATGTAAGAGACAACAAGATAGCCCGGATCAGAGGTATATCCCCTTATCACAAGCATATGGCCACCGCCGCTATCCCAGCCCCAACGTACCATCAACGGTTTGCTATTGTTAATTTGCCCGCTGATGGTTGCAGTGCTTGCGGCACTATTTATCATCGAACCTGTGTTGCGGATGCCCGCACTTGACAAGGCGCGCCTCACGTCAGTCGATAAATCTCCGGTTACATTGGCGCAAGAAGACGAGTTCTTCCCCCATTTCACATACTGGCATTGGGAAGAATTGCTGCCTCCCAGATATACGGATACGCTTTTCGATGTCGCGGCCCAGCACCAGTTACTTTGTTCCTGTACGTAAATTGGCACAGAAAGATATACAGAAGATGCGGATGCAGTCGTCACGCATGAGAGTGACATAACCAGCGCTGCTGCTAAACTAGTTACCATTGCGGCGATACGCCGCCGTCGCGGTTTCATCGGAATTTCCCCTTTCTCTGACGCGAAGCCCTCGTTGGATTCGCCGTCTCTTTAAGTATAGAACGGCTAATGGCCGTATGCCGGTTTCTTCGTTTGAATTTGCTTTTTTATACGCCAGAGCAATAATTCATGAATACCTCCAGTCAGAACAGCGTCATCTCGTCGGGATCATGCCAGACGTCATCCTCTGCCCCTGTCTCATCCGGTTCCCCTTCCACATAGCCGGCGGAGCCGGCGAACATGCTGCCGCCATGCCGCTTGCGTTCCTCGGACACCCGCCGCTGGATCTCCTCGCGCTGCCGTTGCTCCTCGGCACGGGACTCTGCCCTCGCACGCCGTTCCTCGGCACGTTCGGCGTTCCTCCGCTCCCTCTCGCTCCGCTTGGTGTCGTCCTCACGGCTGCGTTCGATGGCCCGCGTCTGCGTCACCGTGGGCACGCTCGTCCGGTTCGGGAACACCGTCACCCGCTGCGGCCCCAACGTGATCCTGCACGGATACACCTCCACGACCTCGGCCACAGCATCCTTGAAATTCTGCTTGAACTTCCACAGCTCTTTGGTATCGCTGCCGAACTGCCGGTAAAGCTGCTGCCAGGTGATCGTGACCGGCTCGTGCAGGTTGTAGACGCGCTTGGTCAGCCACCAGTACACGTCGATCGCCATCGGTTTGCGGAGCCTGGCTATCACCTTGAGGTCGACCGGCACCGGATGGTCGCGCAGCATATCCACGTAGCCTTGGCTCAGCTGCACCCAGTTCTCGAACAGGCCGTGGGACTGCGGTTCATTCCGCAGCCAATCGATGCGTGATTTCTCGGCGACGACGAAGTTGCGCATGTTCGTCTCGTTCTCGGTGTTGTTGGAGATGTGGTAGGAACAGGCGAACAAACGCTCCAGTTGGGGTTTGATGGATTTAAGCTGCCGTCCGCCGACCTGCACGTCAATCATGCGCAGGAACTCGCGGAACGTGGTGCCCAGATGTAATACGTTCGTTTCCGGGTCGAAGCACGGGTTATTCGTCTTGATCATCGTGCACGCCCACAGCTCGAATAGGCGCGGATACTTACCGTAAGGCAGACAATCCTCGCCACTGATGAACCGGACCACCAGATTGCCATTACGCCGGACTATCTCTCTGGCGTTGTCCTTGGGCCTCCTGTAGGGCAGGGAGACCTGCGCGGCGATCTTGGAAATGAAGCCGTGTGACATCCACGGTTCGTCCTCCGGGAGAGTCAGTTCCCCGGAACGGGTATCATCGACCATTGCTAATCACGCTCCTAGTTAACGTGGTTGCCATGCCTTCGGAGGTGCCAGCCTCGCGGGGGCATTTTTATACCAAATTTCGGTGTGTACTTTAGCCACCATGCTAGCAGGGCAGGTGTGTACTTTAGCCACCGACATGCGTGTACTTTAGGTACGTTCGGTGGATAACTGCGTGTACTTTAGCCACCAATGAGCGTGTACTTTAGCCACCGCGAGGGGCTTTAGCCACCATTTGAGGGGCTTTAGCCACCATTTGAGGGGCTTTAGCCACCGCAATGTGTCCTTAGCCCTTGTGGCAGTAGGGCTGAGCGGGGGTCCCAGATATACAGATATACAGATACTTAGAGAGCGAATTTTGAAAGGACCTCTGCCGGATGTGGATAACTCACGTGGGCTTTAGCCACCGTGAGACGTTTCGGCCATCTGAGGGGCTTTAGGTAGGTTTCCGTCATGCGTCGTGGGCTTTAGCCACCATTCGAGGGGCTTTAGGTACGCGCTGTGACCCCAGTCCTTGCAGGAATAGGATTGAGCGGCGGTTCTAGATATACGGAACGCACTGTTAAATCGTTGGAATTTCAACGGAACTTTGCTATCTGCATAGACGCCGTCATGGAAATGATTGCGCCGTTTTGGAACCTTATCGAACGTACGTCCGCGCTAGTCGGTATCGGCGTCCACTGGCGATGGGCGATCTACATCGCGGCGGCTACTCTGTTGGTCGAGGATACGTTGAGGATCATGAGGCGACCCTAAGCAAGTCAAGGGCTTTAGGTAGGTATGTGCCCTCGGCTAGCCGGGCAAGGGGACACGTCCGCCAGACGCATCCCCTTGCAGTGCCCGCCCGTACTCCCGGTCAATGTCCGGTGTCGAATGTGGGGTGATCGGCTGTCGGCTCGTGCGGTTCGGTGGCCGGTTGGTCGGCGGGGTCGTAGCTGATGGCGACGCCCCAGAGGTTCTTGTCGCTGTCACGGATCGGGAACGCGACGGCGGAGAATTTGACCGTTCTGCCGTCGAGCGTGCGTGCCCTGGCCCATCGTGCGGCGGTCTTCTGCGCCTTGATCCTGCCGATGTGGCCGACCGGGAGGCTCCACCATTGGGGGTTGTCCCTGTGGCTGTGCATCGACGGGGTGGCTATCAGCCGGCGCGCGACCCTGTCCGCGGGTGTCTCCTGGGTTTCGAGGTATGGGGAGAGGTAGCCGTAATCGACCCGTTCGAGGCCGAGGTTCTCCTTGGAGTCGTCCAGGCGCAGCTCGGCCGGGCGGACCGGTTTGCGCTTCACGGGCTCGTGCCCCGCGCCGTCGTCCTGGGAGCCGGTCTGCATGTCGTACATCGCGTCATCCATTGGTATGCGTCCTTTCCATATGCAATGCCCGATGCGTATCCAATTCTATCCATCCGCCAGCCGATCCACCGCATGATCACACATCAACCGCCCGTATCCCCCACGCCATCACCAACCCCAATACGCATATCCATACGACCCACCATATTCCAGCAGCATCATCCGACCCGATACCTCACCCACAAAACTCCAATCATTAATCAATAGCAAATTAATCAATAGCAAAGTACTTATGCCCACTGCGTGGGCAAGCCGGTATCTAACGTGGCGACGGGGTAGAATTGGTGTCATGCGTGGGCATATCGTCAAGGTCACCACCGGGGGGCGTTCCCTGGAGGAGTACCTGAAAGGCTGCAATCAGGCCGGACAGGGTTTCGAAGCGTACCTTGGCGAGCATTCTGACGGTCTGTGTTTCCATCGTTACGCGGATGGCACGGAATGCCCTTCGAAGCGGTTGCGTGACGGCGGTTTGGAGATGCTGCTGGACGGGCGACCCGGACAGCGGGGAGCTGTTGAAGTCGTTCCGTGCGGGGAACGTGCGCGCCTATGAGATCCCTTTGAACGACAGCAAGGATCTGGACGTGGCGTCGGTCGTGTACGGGGACGTGCGCGAGGCCCGCATGAAGGCCCAGGCGCGTGGCGAGGAGGCGGTCAGGAGGTTCCTGGCCGAACGGCTGACGGTGCGTCTGCGCTGCGGGGACGGCAGGCGGCGGTGGGTGCGGCCGGACGAGGTGATGTTCGTGTCCGCGACCCATTTCACCAGCCGTGCCGGCGACCCTGAGCTGCACCGCCACCTGGAGCTGATCAACCGGGTGCGGGTCGGCGATGAATGGTACAGCATCGACAGCAGCCGACTGTTCGGCATGTACGAGAACATCCGTTCCGTGTACGAGACCACGGTGTACGGGGACGCCGGCCTGTGCGACGCGATGGCCGCGCACGGCATGACGCTGGACATGCAGGGGCGTGTGCCGGAGCTCGGGAACGCTTCGGACGTGTTCAGCAAACGCCGGGACGCGATCAACGCGCGTATGGCCGAGCTGGTGGACGAGTGGAGGGCCGCGCATGCGGACGGCATGCGCCGGGTGCGTGATCCGGAGACCGGCGATGTCGTGGGCATGGTCGGCTACGGGACGGTGGCGGAGCCCGACGAGCGGACCCTGATGCGTCTGCGCCTCCAGGCATGGGCCGACACGAGGCAGGCCAAGGGGCGGTGGAACACGCGCGTGGACTACGGGGCGTGGAACGAGGAGCTG
>CAJLLB010000097.1 GCA_905207425.1 uncultured Collinsella sp. | reverse complement strand
CCGGTCTGACGACAGGCCATGACGTCGGAGTGATCGCCAAAAATGTTCAGGGCGTGGGAAGCGACGCAACGCGCGGAGACGTGGAAGACGCCCGGGAGCTGCTCGCCCGCGATCTTGTACATGTTCGGAATCATCAGGAGCAGACCCTGAGAAGCCGTGTAGGTGGTGGTCAGAGCACCGGCGCCCAGCGAACCGTGAACGGTACCGGCTGCACCTGCCTCGGACTCCATCTCGACGACCTTGACCGGGGTGCCGAAGATGTTCTTGCGACCCTGGGCCGCCCACTGGTCGACATGGTCGGCCATCGGGCTGGACGGCGTAATGGGATAGATTCCCGCTACCTCGGTGTACGCATACGAAACATATGCGGCCGCCTCGTTGCCGTCCATAGACTTAAACTTACGCGCCATATACCCCTCTCCTCTCATATAGGTATACAGGCCCCGGCGATCGCCGGGATGTTGGCGTGATGGGATTTACGCTGTTGCTTCCAATCATCTGGCAGGCAGGCTCAGCAGCAGGTACGTGGCGTGGAGAGAAGACATGCCGAGGCGAGGGGCAACTGATGCGCCCCACAGACCCGACCGCCCGTCTTGCACATGACCGAGCGCCGCAAAGGCCGCATGCCGGATGCTCCCGGGCACGCCCCGGCGATGGGAAGCGCCCGCAACGGAAATCCGCATGCGGGTTTATTGTACCCCGCCGTCAAGTGTAATTTCGGCAAATATAGGCGGGCGGTAAAGGTTTACCTCGGGTGACTGCCGGGAGCAAAATGATCCCTTGGGGACGGAGGGACCATTTGGCGGGACTGGCTAGAGGGCACCGAAGAGGATGGCGTAGGTAGTGGATTCGCCGAGCTTGAGCTCGTCGCCGGGATTGAGTTGGGCGGAACGGCCGGGCTCGACCTGAATGCAGACGCGCGTGGCCCCGTTTACCACCACGGTTCCGTTGGTGGACGACAAGTCCTCGACGTGCCAGATATTTTGAGCATCGCACCAGATATGGGCATGGCGGGCCGAGACATCGTCGCCGACGTCGGTAATATCGCCCTCACCAGTGGCCAGCGCGCCAATCTCAACACCCTGCTCGCTCGGCTGAATCCAGCGCGGGGCGCTCACGACAAAACTGTTTTGTACGCGCAGCAAGCCCAAGGGGTGCGCCGGGGCGGGTTCGCGTTCGCCCGCGGTCATCGACATGCCAAGAGAACGCGGCGTGGATGTGCCTCCGCCACAGGTCGCGTGCGCGTAGTCGATGGCATAGTTCACCGAGGACCGCACATCCGCCGAACAACCGACGGCGACAAACAGCACCAGCACGGCCTCGGCGCGCTCGGCGGGCATGAGTTCCGCCGCCTGGGACAGGCGATCGAGCGCGTTGCGATAGAGATTCGTGTCCTGGTGGCACTCTTCGAGCGCGCGTACCATCGGTTCACCTGCAGGGCCGCACACCATATTGATCACAGCCGTGGAGTCCATGGGATTGCGCTGGCGCAGGGCCAGTTGCGACATAATACGCGCAGCCGAGGTACCGTATTCGGCAAAGTAGCGCTGCTGAAGCGTGCCGACCGGCGCGCGAACGATAAAGCGGGAAACCCAAGAGCGATCGGCGGCTCGGCTCTGCGGGCTGCGGCCGTCGGCGAGCGGACGGGACGAAAGCACCAAGCCGCACAGCTCGATATGGCTCAGATGCGCCGCGCGCTTAAAGATGTCAAACATGGCCCCGCATGGGGTGAGCTCAACTTGAGATGCCATGACCTAGGCCTCCTTGGTCGTAGAAATAGAATCGGACGATACTTCGACAGGTCCGCCAAAAGTACGGGCAGCTGCGGCTCCACCGGCAAGCGGAGTCGCCATCTGGGCTTTTGTGCGTCGCGGTGCCGAAACGGGAAGTTCAAAGGCAAAGCCCATCGCAAGCAAAAACCACGTAAGCGTATAGGTTGCAACCAGAGCGGCAACAAGGCCGCCCATCACGGCGCGTTGGGAAAATACGCTACATGCAGCCACAACCAGCACCGGAACCTCGCAGGCAGAAAGCGCAAGCACACCCTGCAGGAAGCCCGAACGCCGATCGCGCGCAAGTGTCCCCGCGGCAACGCCGGCTATACCTGGCAGCGCCAACGCCAGTGCGGCAATAATACCCGGTAGCGACCCAGACCACACGAGCGATCCCAAAGTCGCCGTCACGCGAGCGCCCGACGCCAGCAGCGCGGCCGAAACCACGACCACAGCCCAAACCACGCCACAGACGACCGTCGCGCCGACCATCAGCGCGCGACGAACCGCGCGGCCGGACGCATCCATGGGGCACGGCGTGAGCGGCTCGCCGCGGAGCGAACGACCGACATTTTGCGTATAGTGGTCACAAAACGCCGAGAGCGCCGCCTCGACCGCCGCCGGCTCGGGACGATCTTTTTGATGGCTGGACAGACAGGCCATCACCACGTCGAACAGCTGGGCATCGACAAACGCCAGCGCATCGCGTAGCTCTTCGGAATCCGGCTCAAGCCCTAGCTGCTGGGCCTGCTCGGCCGCGGCGAGCGCCACATCGGGCTCACGACGAAGCAGCTGAGTCAAATCGCAACCGGGCGCATGGGCACCAATGGGATAGTCGGGCCGCGTGTCCATCTTGAGACGGTAGGGGCTCGCGATGTCGCGCGTCTTTTTGCGCGAACCCGAGGTGCCCGAAGTGCTCGGCGCGGCTTCGTATGGTGCGACGCCGGCAATGAGCTCGTAAACCGTGCTTGCCGCGGCATAGACGTCAATCGCCGGCGACATACGCAAAGCGCGCAGGTCGGGAATATCGTCGGTGAGCATCTCGGGCGGGGCATAGGCAACCGTCGCGCGACGCAGCGTGGCATAACGCTCCGTAAACGACGCCTTGCCGCCGGTACCGGCCACGACCGACGCAGGCTCGAGCGCCAGCGACGAGCCAAAGTCGATCAGGCACAGGTCAAAGGCGCCCTCGGCAAGCTGCCGGTCAAGCGGTAGACGCGCCGTGCGCACCATAATATTAGCGGGCGAGATATCGCGATGGACAAAGCCTTCCCCCACCAGGCTCATGCGGCAGAGCAGATCGAACAGGTCGCGACCCAGACGCGCCGCCACAAGCGGCGACAGGCGTCCGGCATCGTCCACGGCAAGTCGCGAACGCAAGCGGGCAAGCGTCTCGCCCTCGACCCATTCCATGACAATTGCAGGCACACCGTCGACCTCGCCCCAGCCATAGAGGCGGGGAAAGCCCTTAAGGCCCGAAAGGGCGCGATGGCATTCATATTCCTCGCGAAACGCCGCCTTGAACTTGGCGACCAGCGCCTCATGGGCGGCATCGTCGTCAAACTCATCGCGCGTCGGCAAGATGAGCTGTTTGAGTGCTACGGCCTCGCCTTGGGCGTTGACGGCACGCGTCACGCGGCCGATACCGCCACGGCGCATGGTGGCATCGTCGGCAAACAGCATCGTAAAACGACGCAGATAGGCAGGCAGTTCGTCCTGACCGAGCGCAATGGCCGGCTCAAACCCGTCGACACGCGCCAGGCGCAGGCCGACCATGGGATCGCGACCGAGCGATTGCGGTGTGGTGGATGCAAGATCGGTCATCATAGGGCAAGCGCCGCCACGTTATTGTTGAAGTTACCGAGCGCGACGTCATCATCGCCGTAATGGCCGACCCATTGACATAGGTTGGTGTAACAGCCCCACAGATTGGCATACTGCTGATACCACTTTGACCGGGGCGAGAATGTCTGACGACCGAACTCGGCTCGAATGACAAACATCTCCCCGACCAGGCTGTCGCACGGCCTGGGATCTCCCGTAGAGTTATAGGTCGAAACCACGTCATTGGCACGAGAAACATAGCCGTCGAGCATGTTGTACTTGGTCACAAGCCAACTGTGAATGCTCTCTTCCTCAGCAGCGGAAAGGCCACCGGAGTTTACATCGTTGTCAGTGTTGCCGCCCGTCGAGCCGCCGTTTCCAGACCCTCCGGCAGAGGAACCCGACCCAGAGCCGCCGCCCGAACTCGACGAATCCGAGCCGGAGCCAGAAGTATCCGAGCTACCGGGCTTTCCGGACTGCTGGGCGTCCTGCTCCTTCTGCTGCTCGACCTTATTCACCGTTGCCGCCACGCTATTGTTGGACAACCGATCGATGATCTTGGTGTTGGTGAGCACGATGGTTTTGCCATTGGCAAGCGTGACTTCGTTGCCCGGGGCCTCGGCGCCGTCCGCGTCATCGGTGCCAAACACAATATGCGCGACCACACTTGCCCAAGCATATCCAGTCGTGGTGCCCAGATCACTTTTGACCTCATGCCCCACGCGCGGTTCGCGTGCGGCATGTGCCTGCATCATGGACGGCACGGTCATGCCATAGGCAGAAACGCCAGCTATGACCAGCACCAGCGAGCAAGACAGCAGTGCGTACGCCCGCGGCGCCAAGCCCAGTCGGCGTCGCATGCGCACCGCGGCGCCGCGCTTTGTCTGAGTGCCACCGGGCCGCATGCGTTCTCCTCCAACAAAAACACGCCGCTCGGGAGCGGCGCATTCATTCGAATCCATATTTGAGTGTATCAGCGAACCCAAAAGGTTGCGCAACGAATGGGCAAATTAAGGATGCGAGTGGAAGCATCCATGCGATAAGCGGATACAAAGCATCTTTGTTGCACAACAAACTTACAGTCGCACGGGGAAATTATGGCTACCCCGTGCGTCGCGAGGAAAACATACGGCAGGAGCAGGCCGCCACCTAAATCGCGCGACGGGCCTCGATGGCGCGGCCAAGCGTAAGCTCGTCGGCATACTCCAAGTCGCCGCCCACGGGAAGGCCGCTTGCCAGACGCGATACCTCGACGCCCAGAGGCTTGATAGTGCGGGCCAGATAGCTCGCCGTGGTCTCGCCCTCGATGTTGGGGTTGGTGGCGATGATGACCTCATGGATATCCTCGTGGCCCAAGCGTGCCAGCAGCTCGCGAATGTGCAACTGCTCGGGACCAATCTTGTCCATGGGGCTGATCACGCCGCCCAATACGTGGTAGAGACCGTGGTAGCTGCCCGTGCGCTCGATCGCCTGGACGTCGCGCGGCTCGCCCACCACGCAAATGCGAGTGGTGTCGCGCATCGAATCCTGGCAGATGGAGCACTCGTCGGCCGTGGCGTAGTTAAAGCAGCGGCTGCAAAAGTGAACCTCCTGCTTAACCTCCAGAATGGCCTCGGCCAGGCGGCGCGCTTCCTCGGCGTCAGCCTCCAACAGGTAATAGGCGATGCGCTGAGCCGACTTGGGGCCAATGCCCGGCAGGCGACCCAGCTCATCGAGCAATTTTTGCAGGCTATGGTTGGCACTCATATATATGCGCGTCTTAGAACGGCATGCCCGGGATGTTGAGGCCGCCGGTGATGGCGCCCATCTGCTTGTTGGCGAGCTCGTTGACGCCGCGAACGGCCTCGTTGACGGCAGCCATAATCATGTCCTGCAGCATATCGACGTCCTCGGGATCGAGGGCATCGGGATCGATGGTGAGGTTGACGAGCTCCATCTCGCCGTTGACGGTCACCTTGACCATACCGCCGCCGGCAGAGGCGTCGACGGTCTGGGACTTGAGGTTCTCCTGCGCGGCGGCAAGCTGCTCCTGCATCTTGCGGGCCTGCTTCATCATCTGCTGCATGTTCATACCGGCCATGATGGCTCCTTTACGTGCGGCCGCACGCCGAGCTGCAAGGGCAGCCGGAACACGGCGGGACTTTCAAACTCAAAAATCGTACCACGGCGCGAGGCCAGCGAGCGGGGCGGACACGCTACCTCAGTCGATATACATGTCCTCCAATACAAACCACGCGCAAAGATTATGCAAGGTCGAATTATGCAAGGTTGCATAATATCGCATACTCAATCTAGTAGAGCCGAATCCGGCATTTCATGTGTGCCACTAAATAGCTAAATGCCGAACCGCTGCTCGAGGCGGAGCACATGTCGGCAGGGTATAATTTGATTGTCATAGATAGCAATTTGGAGGTGCCCCATGAATGCCCCCGACGCGCTCCAAAACATCCGCTCAAAACACCCCGTTGCATATGTGGTTCTCTATCTCTTTGTCGGCTGGGCATTGCTGGTTGTCATCACCCATGCCATAGCTTTTGGAGCAGAACTGCTGATAGCCAGCTCGGACCAGCCCGTCGTCAAATGGGAAGCGACCGATGAGTGCACCGACGGAACCCGAACCGTTTACTACAACAGCCCGTCCCTCTACCAAGAGTTCAAGGTCAAGATAAAGGACTCCAAGATTGTCGATGCCGAACTAGGCGCTTTCTTGACAATCGGAGCAACCGTCAACGCCGAGCAAGTCGAGCACACGGACAGCCATGCGACGTATCGTATCGACCTCAGCATCCTAGGCCGACCGTCACGTACCTGTCTGCTCGAATGCGAGATACGCGGCACCGCGTTGCACATGTCCGAAATACAGATGCGCCCGGGCAAAGAGATCTCTTCTTGAGCAGCATACCCGCCCGCACGGTTACTCCACCGGTTTGAAGATGGTGGACTGACCGAAGACGCTGCGGATGAGGGCTTTGGCCTCGTCCTCGGTCTGGGGGATGCATGGGGCTGCGCCCTGATGGCCGAAGGGACTGCCCGCGCCGGGGTTGGACTCCCAGGGAGCTGCAGGAGCGTCCTCCTCTTTGGGGGCAGTTGCGGCAGGCTTGGGCGCGGGCGTCGCACCCGGCACGTCGAACGGAGGCAGATCGTCCCCGCTCGCATCGCCTGCAAAGCCGCCGACCATGGCGTCATCGTAGGGCACCTGCTCGGATTCCCACGGTGCAGACTGCGCAGACGGCTGAGCCTTGGGAGCGGACGCGCGCTCGGGCGCTCGGGGTGCGGGCTCGGTCGGGAGCTTGCCCGTGGCAGGAGCGCCAGCGGGGTTGTCGGAGCGCAGCCAGGGAGCTTTGCCCAGGTCGGATGACTTGGGCGCAGGCGCGGCGGCGGGCTTGGACGCGGGGGCCGGAGCAGCTTGTTTGGGCGCAGCGGGTTCAGGCGCCGACGGGGTCGGTGCCGCTACCGGTGCCGCTTTTGGCTGCGTCGCGCTGACGCTCGAGGATGCAGGGGCCGCCGAGGACACGGGTTGCGGGTCCGCAGATGCCGCAGCCCGTGCAGATGGAGAATGCTCCTCATGTTGAGGAGCCAGCGTGCCACCTCCATCCAGGACGTAGTCGACGGTGCGACGACCGAAGACCGCACTGACTGTCGGCAGGACCACCGACTGCGTGTCGGCGCGTCCGAGCATCTTGATGGCAAAGGTCGAGCCCGCGGGGAACGAGACCGTGAGCTTGGAGCCGTCGTCTGCTGTGGCGCGGGCATTGAGCAAAAGCCCTGCGTAGGAGGCCTGACGAGCCTTGACGCGTTCGACGACCTCGGCCCATTTGCGCTGGAGCTCACCGGCATCCTCGACCGCGGGGGTCTCGGCGGCACCAGCGGCAGCAACCTGGGCGGCGGTGTTGGGCTGGGGCTTAGGTGCCGGAGCGGTGGCAGGCGCGGGGGCTGCAACGGGCTGAGGCGTCGGAGCCGGCGCAGACTGAGGTGCAGACGCTGCAGGCTTGGAAGCCGACACGGACGCAGAACGGGGCGCAGGCTGAGCCGCCGGAGCGGCAGCACCACGGTCCCAAGGCATACCGCCCTGGCGCGCGGACGTATCAGCGGTGGTAGCAGATGCCGCCGGAGTAGCGGCTCGGGCACCCGAGATCAGCGTCGGCTGCTGGGCAGCAGCGGGTACGGATGCTGCAGGCGCGGTG
>CAJLLB010000096.1 GCA_905207425.1 uncultured Collinsella sp. | reverse complement strand
CACCCAACGGGCCCTCTCGGGGGCAGGGACGTTCGGCCGTGCGCGGGCGCCCGGTCGGCGGCCCGTTCTGGGCGCGCCTCAATCGTAGCCCGAGACGGTCCCAGGCTGACAATTTCGACTGTAATGAACGTTCTTGAATGACTGGTCGCTGGGGACAGTCTTGAGCAAAACGGCCGCCGAAGCCCTCGTTGGCATCGCCCTATAGGGGGCCTGCAAATAGCTGTGGTCAAAAAACATCAAATATGAGTACTGTTACCTTTTTAGCAGCAGCGCAATTCGGCTTTCTCGGGTCTCTTAGACGTCTCGACGCGTCAGATGAACTAACGTATCTCCCCAAATGTACAATAAAATGGACTCCTAACGAGAAATAATATCGTTAGGAGTCCATTTTTTAGTACAAACAAATGTGACAATCTAGGCAACAGTACTCATATTTGGCATTTTTTGCCCACTGCCCCTTGTGCGAAGGTCCGCAGCGGAAAGCATGGCCCGTTTCGATGCACAAAAATGGGATGGATCTTCCCTGGCAACCGCCCAGAAAGATCCACCCCAAAGCAAGCGCTCGCTAGAACGTTCCGCCGCCGCCTCCGCCGACGCCGCCACCGCCGCCACCGGAAAAGCCGCCGCCGCTGCCGCCGCTCGAGCTATCGGAACTCGAAGCCAGCTCGCGGATGGTCTCGTGATACACATCGTTGAACGAATCGAGCGGAGACTCGTTGCCGTAGTGATGGTAATACCACCAGTAGCAGGGGTAGTTGTCGTAGAAATCGTCGCTGTTGCGCAGATCCGCAGGCACGGCCTCGGCCAGCTGTCGCAGCACTTCTTTCGAAACGCCCAGGGCAACGCCCATCACCAGCAGCTTGTTCCACAAGATCAGATCGCTGGGGACGGCCTCCTTCAGGCGCGTAAAATCCTCGAGCCAATGCTTGAGCGCCTTGCAGCGAGCCGCCACCTCGGCGCCCTCCGACGTGTAACGGCGGAAGGTGCAGCTCAGGACAAAGCCCACAATCGTGACGGGGATCGAGATCATAGCGGCACCGACGTTGGCGTCCGCAAAGTCGGTATAGAACAGAGAGCCCAAAATGCCAAAGACAATGATGATGCCGAGAACCAAGCCGGCAACCAGGGCGACGGTGCCGTCCGAGGCGATAAGCTCGCGCGCCTCCAGCTTGCCCTTAACCGTGCTCTGATAGTCCTCGAGCTTGTCGCCAACAGATGTGGTGCGCTCGCTAGCGTATTCCTCCAGCTCGCTAAACGTGCGCGAACGGACTCCGTCCTTATCGGGCTTAACGCCAGCGAAGAAGACCTTGAGTACGTCGCGGTCGATGCCGTCCTTCTTGGCAGCCTTCCAGGCCTCGTCGGTCACTGTGATGCGATACGTCTGCTCCTCTTTTTCGCGACGGAGCAGACCCTTCTTCTTGGTCTCGGTCGCTTCTTCCAGCTTGATCACGCGGTCGTCGGTCAGCTTCATCAGCGTGGCGATATATGCCTGATCGGGCACGTCGTTCCAGCTCATAAGAGTTGCAAGCACCGCGGGATGATCGGCGGAGGGCACATCGCGGAAGTACTCGTCCTGGAAGAGCGGCTTGGGCTTGGGCCTGCGCAGCTTGAGCATCACGATTACACCGGTATAGGCAACCGCCACAACAACACACATCACGGCAATCGCGCCGGCAACCGCACGCGCGTGCTCACGGCGGGCGTTAGCTTCGTCGGCCCATTCCTTCTCTTCGCTCAGGATCGTTGACATGCGCTCTTCGCCCGAGGCGGCAAGCTGCGGCACCCAGTCGCTGGGGAAGGCGATGCGTGCCTCGGCAAACTCACCCTCGTGCACGCACGGAATGGTGTAGGTGACCATGGGCTCGTCCTCATCGAGCGACACGTCGCCCGCCAGCGGACCGTGGCCCCATGCGCGGAAGTTATCGCCTTTGACGGCCGCCGTCCCGGCAGCGGCATTTGCGAAGCGCACTTCCATCTCGACATCGTCGGAATCCGCAGACCAGCCGTCGCCCACGAACTTCCAGTAGAGCTCGGCGGTATCGGCCCAGTTCATAACCGCACCGGTCATGGTGTAGCTCACGTAATAGATCGCGCTGTCGCCGCTCTCGTGGGGGCTGAACACCTTAATCCTTACGCCGTCACCGGCCTGCTCGACCGTGTAGACGCCAGAGTCGCCCTTGTTCGCGCTATCGACTTTGTTAAACGCGGTGTCCTCTTCCTCGACACTCAGCACGTCAACGTCCGCCGTGCCGCCCTGCTGGTTGGTGCCCGTATTGATCTCCCAAAACACGCCGTTGATGTCGTCGTCGAAATCAAACTGGCGTCCCTCGACAACGGTCAGCGATCCATCGGCCTCGACCGTGGCACTGATGTAGGTTTGGGTCATGGAGTAGCCGTCGGCGTGCGCGGCGGCAGGCAGCAGCAACAACGCAAGCGCAACGAGCGCGCAGACGGAAGCGAATCGCGCAAACAGGCGGCGCTGCCGGCTGACTTTGGCGGCGAGGGTGTTCATAGGCACATCCTTTGTCTGTAAAACCAACAGCGCCATTGTCCCACGTTTGCGGGTACGCATGACGAACATCTAGGCGACCGGAGCGCCAAACGGGATGAAAGTCACACCCGCACCCCGGCAGCTAGTCATTGGGGACGTTCTTAAATGACTAGTCATTAGGGACACCCTTGGCATGGCCCGCGCCAGCAATAGATACCACTTCACAGCTCTGTCACAGGTGTAGCGGCTTTGTGTGGGCGCGGCACGCGCTGATTGAGCCGCCAGCCGAGGGGCATAAAGCAGTCGAGCGAAAACGGTTTGCCCCTTTGCCGTTCGCTTGAGGATCATGTCCCCCTTTTCCGCGGAAACCCCGGCAGTTGCGAAGAGCTGCCGGGGTTTCTGTCGTATGTGAGGCTAAGTCGGTACGCAGCGATCGAGACCTTGAGCCGCAAACCCACCGTGCGCAATGCGCACCGCCGCCAACTTGTGAGCGCAGCAACGCCTTCCCTGCCAAGCCCCGCGCTATACTCGTCCGCATGGATATCAACGCACGCAACATAGCAACACACGCCGCGGACGCACCAGCAACGGCAGCGCCCACCCCCGTCGTGGGCCGCTTTGCCCCGTCGCCCTCGGGCCGCATGCACTTGGGCAACGTGTTCAGCTGCCTGTGCTCGTGGCTTTCGGCCCGCAGCCAAGGCGGCAGCATCGTGCTGCGCATCGAGGACCTGGACGATCGCTGCAAGCGCCCGGAACTTGCCACTCAATTGATTGACGACCTGGCCTGGCTGGGACTGGAGTGGGACGAAGGCCCCTACTACCAGCACGATCGCCTGGATCTGTACGAGGACGCCCTGCGTCAGCTGCAAGACGCCGGCCTCACCTATCCCTGTTTTTGCACGCGTGCCGAACTCCACGCCGCGAGCGCGCCGCACGCGAGCGACGGCACGCCCATCTACCGCGGCGCCTGCCGAGACCTTTCTGCCGAGGAGGTTGCCCGCCGCAGCGCTCTGCGCGCTCCGGCCACGCGCCTGCGCGTACCCGCCGTCGACGACCTAGCAAACGATGTGATCGAATTCGTGGACCGCACGTATGGAGCCCAATGCGAGGCGCTCGCCACCGAATGCGGCGACTTTTTGGTGCGCCGCAGCGACGGCGTGTTTGCCTACCAGCTGGCCGTGGTGGTCGACGACGCTGCCATGGGCGTCACTGAGGTCGTGCGCGGATGCGACCTGCTGGGATCCACACCGCGCCAGATCTATCTGCAGCACCTGCTGGGGCTGCCCACGCCGCACTATGCACACATTCCGCTGCTCATGTCACCGGACGGCCGCCGCCTTTCCAAGCGCGATCGCGACCTGGATCTGGGCGAACTCCGCACCCGCTTTGGCGCGCCCGAGGCGCTGCTCGGCTGGCTCGCCGGACAAACAGGCATCGCGCCGGATGCCACGCCCCGCTCTGCCGAGCAGCTGGTCGAGCACTTTAGCTGGGATATCATCCGTGAACACCGGGAGAACATTGTCATGAGTGAAGGGGCAATCATGCAACAGACGGCAGCCCGCCCTGATGAGCGCCTCGATGGCGACATCGTCAAAGCATCAACAACCCGCCTTTCACCAGAGGGGTTCGATGCATTTTGCGAAACACTTGACTCCCCCATGCCCGAGGCCACAAAAGAGCTGCTCGAGCGCAAGGCAGCTTGGGAGTAGGCCTCTTGGTGAGCTAGTCCCGCTTCGCCGCGAAGCCCATGCGAACTCGCCCCTATGCAACGTCCCAGGGTTGGAGTTCGTCGCCCAAACGAACGATGCAGTCGTAGAGCACGGTATGGCGCTCGGCTGGATTGGCATCGCGATGAAAATGGCCGTAGTACCAGCGCTTGTAGTCCAAGCGGTCCTCCAGCTCATCGAAAAATGCTGTGAGCCGATCAGCGCCGGGGCAATTCCAGCCGGGCGCCGGATAGAGCGTGGGCGAGAGCATACGCGTGGAGCAGGTGTGAGTGATTACGAAGTCGACCTTCCAGCCCACGCTATCGAGCTTTGTCCGCGCCTCCTCAAAGTTTCGCTCATCCGGCAACTCCTGCGGCCACCAGCTCGAATACGGCACGCGGTATTCCTTGTCCACGCTCGTGGCGCCACCCATGGTAAAAATTGTTGAGCCGTCGAGCTCAAAAACCTCGCCACGCGTCAGGCGCCGAATGGGCGAGGTGTCCGACAGATGCTGCGTCAGCCCGCCGTGCCATAGTTCCAGGGGACGCTCCGCCCAGTGATCGAAGCGCTCGTGGTTGCCGTCGACAAAGAGCACCGTGTAGGAGCGCGACTCCAGCCAAGCGATATCGGCACACTCCTCGGCGGAGAAATCCCACGGAAAGCCAAAGTCGCCGGCGACGATGAGGTAGTCGTCGCTCGTCAGACTATCCCCAAGCTCCCAGTCGCGGAGCTTTTGCATGTCGAGCCCACCGTGGATGTCGCCTGTCACATAGACCGTCATCGGATTACCACTTCCCTCTTGTAAGCCGCGAGCTCGCGCTCTATCTGCTCATCGCCCGTGGCGTTGACCCACCACGGCCACTTAACGCAGCACACCGGCTCGTCTACCTGTGCAAACCACGTCTTAAGTTCCTCCAGGCTCACCGGCGCGTAGTCGTTGGCGTCAACACCCACGTCATAGCGCAGGAGCCCCTGTCTGCGGTTGAACTCGTTGTACGCACCACCGCAGCTGTGGATATGTCCGTGAAGATGCCAGCCGCCGTGCGACATACCCTGCCAGTCGACCATGGGATAGTGGCTCAGCACGATTTTCTGCCGGTCAATTTTGAGCACGCAAATGGGCGGCTCGACGATAAAAGCATCCGCTACCGCAGGCTGCGTCCAGTCTTTGTCGTGGTTGCCGGGCAGCAGATGGACACGTTTGCATGCAATGCTTTTGCGCAGCTCGTAGGCATCTTGGGCTGTCATCTTAAAGCTGAAGTCGCCCAGAATGTAGAGCTCGTCGTCCACGACGACCTTGCTGTTAATGTTGTCGACGATGGCATCGTTCATCTGCGCAACGGTCGACCACGGCCTACCGCTGAACCGCAGCATGTTCTCGTGCCCAAAGTGGGTATCGCTAGTAAACCAGATCATGGGGCCTCCTAACGCTGCGGGGCATCATTCCTTATGGCTTACCCCTCGTTCTTCCATCCAAACGGGTCAAACACCCAAAAGATCAGATCGAGCACGCCGCCGGTCGCCATGGTACCGGCGAGGGCAATGCATACATGCAGCGAGCTTGCACTTCGGAGCACGTCGAACGGCCCCAGAACAGCCAGCAGCCCAACCGCCGCGCCAGCCAGGCACAGCGCAAGACACGGCCCCGCGTCCTTAGCGCATTTCTTAGCGAGATGCTTTGCGTTGTCACTCATTTCTATCGAACTCCTTAGAGGGTCGTTGCTTTGATTCATGCCGCCACAGCAAAGTCGGACGGCGTGTTAAGCGTCACATGTCGTGCGGACACGATTGAGTTACCCTTCATATGTTTTGGTTTGATGGAATGTAGGGTAACTACTCGGAAGGAAGGCTCTGTGTCCGTCTTAGAAGATGTCCTGGAAGAGGAATACGCACGCTCGAGCCGCCTCTTGGGGCTCATGGAGCAGGAAATCGGCCTCCTTCCAAAGGGCAGCATCCGCATGCGAAACATAAAAGGTCACGAATACTGCTACCTCAACTATCGAGTCGGCGACAAGGTTAAAAGCGACTATGTCCCTGCTTCAGAGGTTGATGAGCTGCGAGCCAAAATCGAACGCCGAAGATCTCTCGCGGCTGCCATTAGAGAGCAGAAGCGTTCTCAAAAGCAAATCATACGAGCGTTGGGAAGGGTGCCAAATGTTGACTGAGCAGCAAGAAGCATTCTTAAAAGTGCTTGACTTGGTCGAGGACGCAGGGCGCATAGATCACGTCGTTCTCATCGGATCCTGAGCAGAGTTTGCCTATAGAGAAGCCGAGGTGCTACCGAGCTTTTGTCCAAATATCAAAACAATGGATGTTGACTTCCTTGTCCGGGAGTAAACCACACCTTCGTACCAGATCGATACTCATCCTCCGCTTTAATTTGCTCCGCGCGATCAAAGACAAATGAAACGAAATCGTTTAGGTCAATCGAAGCCACCTGCACCAGATCGGCAATAGCTTCTTCGAGACTTTCCTCTTGAGCGACCAAGTCAATATCTCTTGTAACACGCGCATCGAGCGTTCGCGCCAAGACGCCTTGGCCGCCCTTCAGCACAAAGCGGTCGGTGCCTTGCGAAAAGACGCGGCACAAAAGACGATGAAAGTAGAAACCCGTGATTGCCCGATTAGTATCCATCGGCGACCGCCTTGCTGCATTCCTAACTGCCATCTCCAATGCGGCAGGTGTCTTGTACTTCACCATGTCCTCCGTTTCGCGTTAGTCGTTCAGCACCATCAGCAGAGGCATCATTAGTTCACGTCGTTTGGCGGTTTTAGAGTTCTCCTTTACGAGATCTTTCAGCCGCTGCGTATTGAGTCCGCGCCCAAGCGCGTCGTGATAGGCATCGGTAATTAATGAGGGGTCCTCGCAATCGAGGCATAGATCGACGAGTGTGCGCTCGGGTTTAGTTACCGGCAAGCCGTCGAGCCAGACGATATCCTGCTCAGCAATCTCGCGCTTTGCAAAAGAAAGGGATTCGTTTCTTGTATTGATGCGCGTAGGCGCGGTCATCCTGTAGGGAGACAGATAGAAATCGCCCATTTGCTGCAGGTTCGCCGCAGTCGTGCCACTTACGGCGATGCCGTCCCACTGACGCTTTCTCTCCCACGCGCAAAGGGAGGGATTGGTGAGCTTCCAAAGGGCATTGAGCTCGTCGGTGTCTCGGCGCTGCGTGCCTGACATCCGGTAGGCGCCGTGGCATATCCGCTCAAGACGCCCCACGCGGCACGAGTACGCCAGCGCATCTCGAGAGATGTCCATGCGGGCCGCCTGAGCTGTGGTGAACACGCCCTCGCTCTCGGAAAGCTCGCTTATCGCCGTTATGTTGCTAGTGTACTTCATGTTGCAATTGTAGGAAATTTTCATACTTTTGCAACGCGATTTACGTAACGCATTGTAAAAGAGTCATAATCGAGCCTCAGTTGCCGCAGCACTGCTGTCGGTACGCCGTTCTTCCCCATCGAGGTCTAATGCTTTTCCGCAAAGTGAACGTCTGGATTTGGACCCCTGAAGCATCCGCATTTTTCGACGGCAAAATCACAGGATTCCGACATCGAAACCGCAGGAAACGGCGCGCTTGTTAGCGCCGGGCGATTTTAGCCGCTAATAGTCAAACTATTTTGACCAATCCC
>CAJLLB010000095.1 GCA_905207425.1 uncultured Collinsella sp. | reverse complement strand
CGTCAATCCCTTTGCAGCTTCCCATGCACGTGTTGAGGCCCTTGAGGCACCTGACGTTATCGCCATGGATGACGATTCCATTCGCGCCGTGATGACCAAGCGTAAGTCGTCGATCGTGCTTTCTTGCCGCGCCATTAAGAAGGGCAACGCGGATGCGTTCTTCTCCGCCGGCTCGACCGGTGCCATGACCGCCGCTGCCACCGCCTACGTGACGCCGTTTAGGTATCAGGCCGAAGGCAAGAAGCAGCCGGTGCGCCCCTGTCTGACCAATGCACTGCCCAATCGCGCCGGCGGTCTGACGGTGCTGTGCGACATGGGTGCCAACCCCGATGTCGAGGTTGACGATATGGTGCGTTTTGCCCAGATGGGCAGCGCCTATGCCCGCGTCGTCCTGGGCATCGAGCATCCTCGCGTGGGCCTGCTCGCCAACGGCACCGAGGACGAGAAGGGCTCCAACTTTACCAAGGCCTGTTTCCCTGCTATGAAGGCCGCCGTTCCCGGCTTTGTTGGTAACTGCGAGGGCACCGACCTCACCTCAGGTAACTTCGATGTCATCGTTGCCGATGGCATGTCGGGCAATATTGCGCTCAAGGCCACTGAGGGCGCTGCCAAGTTTTTGCTGCAGGAGCTCAAGGGCGCCTTTATGGCCTCGCTCGGCACCAAGATCGCCGCGCTGCTCATTAAAAAGCAGATGCGCGAGATTAAGGCCAAGCTCTCTGGCGACGCCAAGGGCGGCGCGATTCTTCTGGGCCTGCGCGGCGTGGTCCTGATCGGCCATGGTGCCACCTCAGTCGAGGCTGTCAAAACCGGTGCGCTCGCGGCGGCCGAAGCCGTGCGCGCCGGGCTGGTCGAGAATGTCGCCAACTCTATGGATGGTATCGTTTTATAAGAGCGAGTTAGAGCGCTGTTATGTGCTTCGCGGTGCACGCCGTGGGGTAGAATCAGAACCGTGTCTTGGTACCGCCCGGGCGGTACCATTCTTTTGGTATTCATGCACTATGAGAGGAAGCGCTATGGACCGCTCCGAAATCTTCGACAAGATCGCCGAGGTCGCTGCTGACGTTCTGGGCGTCGATGTTGCCGAAATTAGCGAGGAGACCACCTTTGACGACCTCGATGCCAACTCGCTCGAGCGCCTGCAGCTGGTTACGGCTATCGAGGACGAGTTCAACCTCGAGATCGATGACGAGACCCTGCTCTCGCTCAACTCTGTCGCCGACGCCGTCGACGCTATCGAAGCTGCCAAGGAGGCCTAAGTCTTGGCTTTATCCGACCGACTTACGCGCGCCCAGGAAATCCTGGGCCACGAGTTCAACAATAAGGTGCTGCTGCGCGCGGCCCTTACGCATCCCTCGGCAGTCGAGGGACAGCCGGTTTCTGCCAGCTATGAGCGCCTTGAGTTCTTGGGCGATTCCATTTTGGGCGCTGTGGTCGCACGCTCCCTGTTTGAGTCCTATCCGGAGTTTGACGAGGGCAAGCTCACGCGCCTGAAGGTGTCGCTTGTCTCGGGCGCTACGCTGTCCGAGGTTTCTCACGAGCTGGGCATCGACGACATCATCATCTTTGGTGCCTCTGAGACCGGTACTGGTGCGCGCGGCCTGCATTCGGCCCTCGAGAACGTCTATGAGTCGCTCGTGGGTGCGCTGTACCTGGATGCCGGCTGGGATGCGGCGGCGGAGTTCATTCACCGTACGCTTAAGCCGCATTTGGCTTCCGAGCGTGCCGAGCATCCTGCGAACCCCAAGTCGTTTTTGCAGGAGTGCGTGCAGGCCGACGGTCACGAGCCCCCAGCGTATAAGCTCGTTGGCTCCGAGGGCCCGGCGCATGCGCCCACCTTTACCGCCGTGGTGTTGATCGATGGTATTCGTCAGGGTCGCGGCTCCGGCTCCTCAAAGAAGGAAGCCGAGGGAGCCGCCGCGCTCGAAGCGCTCGACCGCATGGGTTACACCACCAACGGCGTGATTCTGAACAAGAAGCACGTGTAAGCGAGGAACCGTGTATCTCAAGTCCCTCACGCTCAAAGGGTTCAAGTCGTTTGCCGACCGCGCCCATATGACGTTTGAGCCGGGCCTGACCGTCATCGTCGGTCCCAACGGCTCGGGAAAATCGAACATCTCTGACTCCATCCTGTGGGTTCTGGGCGAGCAGAGCGCCAAGCAGCTGCGCGGCCAGGCCATGGAGGATGTCATCTTCTCGGGCTCGTCGGCTCGCAAGCCGGTGGGTGTCGCCGAGGTCACGCTGGTGCTCGATAACTCGGACCATATGCTGCCCGTCGATTTTGACGAGGTTGCCATCACCCGTCGTATGTATCGCTCGGGCGAAAGCGAGTACCTTATCAACTCGAGTCCGTGCCGCCTGATGGACATTCAGGACATCCTGCACGATTCGGGCCTGGGCAAGGATACGCATTCCATCATCAGCCAGGGCAAGCTCGACGCCATTTTGCAGAGCCGCCCCGAGGAGCGTCGCGCCCTCATCGAGGAGGCCGCCGGCATCTCCAAGCACAAGCGCCGCAAGGAGCGCGCGCTCAAAAAGATTAAGTCGATGGACGAGCACCTGACGCGTGCCCGCGACATCAATAAGGAAATCGCCCGTCAGCTGCGACCGCTGGAGCGTCAGGTCGATCGCGCACGCAAGTACAAAGAGCTGTCCTCTCGCGCGAACGAGCTTACGCAGATGCTGGCCGTCGACGAGCTGCGTTCGCTGCAGTCGCAGTGGAACGATCTGGAGAGCCGCTCCAAGGAAGGTGCCGCCGAGCTGGAGCTTGCGCAGTACCGCATGGGCGAAAAGGAGCGCGAGCTCGAGAAGCTCCAGGTTATGCTCGAGGAAAAAGGCTTGTTTGTGGGCGACCTGGGCGAGCAGCGCCGCCATATGCAAGATGTGGTCGGCCGCATTAACTCCGACATGCGCCTGCTCGAGGAAAAGGGTCACAACATGGTGTCGCGCCTGTCTGATATGCGCGGGCAGATTTCGAGCTCCGAGCATCAGCGTCGTCGCGTGGTCGAGGAGCTTGAGGACGCGCGTGCGCAGCTTGAGGAAGTGACCGGTGCGCATATGCAGGCCCAGGAGGACGTTGACGCCGCTGGTCCTGCCGCCGCTGAGCTCCACGAGCGGCGCGTGGCGCTCGACAATCAGATTTCGCAGCTTACGCGTGAGCATCGCGATGTTCAGCGCGTAGCCGATAACGCCGCGCTCGAGCTCGCCAAGGTGAAGGACTCGCTGAGCAATGCCGAGGTCGAGGACAACATGTATGCCTCGCGCCTGGAGCAGATTGACGAGCAGCTCGAGGAGGTCATGGCCTCGCTCGAGAGCCGTCGTGACCGCGCCGAGGAGCTTGAAGGCGCTCTTGAGGAAGCGCGCCAGGCCCAGGCCGATGCGCGTGAGGCCACCGAGGTCGCCCGTGCAGCCCTGAAGGACTTGCGTAATCGTGAGAGTGAGGCGCGCAACAAGCTGTCCGAGGTGCGCTCGGAGCTTGCCAGCCAAAAGAAACTCGATGCCCGCATGGCCGACAGCTCGCCGCTCGTGAGCCGTCTGGTGGGTGCGCTGGGCGACGATGTCTTGGGTCGTCTGGGCGACGTGCTGGAGGCCCCGCGCGAGCTTGAGGGCCTGGTTGAGCAATTGCTCGCCGGCGATATCGATGCGCTGCTGTTTGATGACGCCGCCACGCTTGAGCGTGCCGGTCGTGCGGCTCTGGACCAAAAGAAGGCCTCGGGCGAGGCATTGCTGGTGGCGCGCGGCGTGAGCGGCTCTACCGCCGCTGAGGGCGCTGCCGGTACCCGCCTGGTTGATCGTCTGTCCGTGCGCGCAGGCTACGGACCCGTCGTCGAGGCGCTGCTCGGCGGCTATTACGTAGTGGACGATCTTTCTGCCGCGCTTTCGGCGCCGGTCGTTGACGGCGTGACTTACGTGACCCCCGATGGCGCCCGCGTCGCCTGCGGCGGCCTGGTGCGTGTGGGCCTCGATGCCGGCGAGGCGTCGGGTGCTCTGGAGCGTAAGCGTCGCATTTGCGAGCTGGAGGGGCTTGAGCCCGATTTGGCCGCTGTGTTTGAGCATGTGTCGGATCAGGTCGTTGAGGCCAACGCTGCCGTCGAGGAGGCCCGTGCCGCCGAGGGCGATGCCGCCGGTGAGATCGCCCGTCTTGAGGGCGAGCGCCGCTCGCTGCTTTCCGAGATCGGCCGCTTGGAGCAAAGCGCCAACAATGCCGAGGTCGAGCGCGTGCGCATCTCCAAGCGCCGCGAGCAGGCCTCCGAAGCCGTTCGCGCTGCGCGCCCGCGCGTTGACGAGCTCACCCGTTCGCGTGACGAGGCCCGCGCGCAGGCAAGCGATCTGGGCTTGCAGATTTCCGAGGCCAACGACGAACTCGACCGCGTTCGCCGTGACGATTCCGAGGCTGCCGGCAAGCTCGCCGACGCCAAGGTTCGCCTAGCCCAGACGAGCGAACGCCTGCGTTCGCTGAAGGGCCGCGTGCCCGACCTTGAGCATCGTCTTGAGGGCATCGACCGTCGTATCCGCGGAACACGCCAGGCCTCGCGCTCGCTCGAGCTGCTGCGCCTGCGCGTCGATCCCATGCACGAACGCTATTCTGCCCTGTTGGAACGCGCGTCGGATTGGGCAGCGCGCCTGCGTGACCAGGCCTCTCTGGAGGAGGCGGACTCCGCTTCGCTCAAGAAGACCATCGAGGATGCCAAGGCAGAGGTTGCCCGCGCTAAGGAGCGAGTCGATACCGCCTCCGCCACGCAAAACGAGTTCAAGGTCGCGCGTGGCAAGCTCGAGGTGCAGGTCGAGGCTGCCATCAAGGCCATTACCGCCGATGGCACGACGGTGCTCGAGGAAGCGCTCATGCTTCCTGCTCCTACCGACCGCGATGCCGCCGAGCGCGAACTCAACCAGCTTGTGCGCCAGATCAACAACCTTGGTCCCGTTAACCAAGTTGCCATGGAGGAGTACGAGCAGCTCAAGCGCCGCGCCGACTACATCGAGGAGCAGCTGGCCGATCTGGAGAGCGCGCGCAAGGCGCTCACCAAGATCACGGTGGCCATTGATCGCAAGATGCGCAAGGCGTTCCTGGTGACGTTTGAGAAGGTCGACGCGAACTTCCGCGAGATCTTCGCTATGCTCTTCCCGGGTGGCCAGGCTCATCTGGAGATGACCGATCCCGAGCATCCTGCCGAGACGGGTATCGAGGTCGTGGCGCAGCCGCGCGGCAAGCGCATCACCAAGATGATGCTCATGTCGGGCGGCGAGAAGAGTCTGACGGCGCTCGCCTTGCTCTTTGCCGTGTATCGTACGCGCACGGTGCCGTTCTATGTGCTGGACGAGGTCGAGGCGGCGCTCGATGACGCCAACCTGTCCAAGCTCATCGGCGCGCTCGATGTGTTGCGTTCCGATACGCAGCTCTTGGTTATCTCGCATCAGCGCCGTACTATGGAGGACGCTGACGTCCTCTATGGCGTCTCGATGCAAGCCGACGGCGTCAGTCGCGTCGTCTCGCAAAAACTCGATCGCGAAACCGGAAAGGTCGTGAATGCATAATGGGATTCTTCGATGCTCTCTCGCGCGGACTTGAGCGAAGCCGCGAGGCCCTCAACGAGGTCTTCTACTTTGGCGGTGAGGTCGACGAGGATTTTTGGGAGGACCTGGAGGACACCCTCGTCATGGGTGACATGGGCGCCGAGATCGCCATTCAGGTCTCCGATGACCTGCGCGATGCCGCGGCCAAGAAGAACCTCAAGACCGCTCCACAGCTTCGCCGTGCCCTGGCCGAGCAGCTTGAGCAGCACTTTGTGCCCATCGAGCGCGATCCGTTCTCCGATACGCCGAGCTGCGTGCTGTTTGTGGGCATTAACGGTGCCGGCAAGACCACGACGGTCGGTAAGATCGCGAGCGCCATGGCCTCCCGCGGCAAGAACGTCGTGATCGGTTCGGCCGATACCTTCCGCGCTGCCGCTATCGAGCAGCTCGATGTGTGGGGTCAGCGCGCTGGCGTCCCCGTCATCAAGCGCGACCGCGGCTCCGACCCGGCAAGTGTTTGCTACGACGTGCTCGACGAGGCCGACAAGCGCGGCAGCGACCTGGTGCTCATCGATACCGCCGGTCGTCTGCACACGAGCCCCGAGCTCATGCGCGAGCTTGCCAAGGTGGTCAATGTGACCCGCAAGCGCGCCGCCAATATGGCCGCCGGCCCCATGCCCGTCTATGTCGTGCTCGTGATCGATGCCGCAACGGGCCAAAACGGCCTCAACCAGGCGCTCGAGTTTAACGAGGCGCTTGGCCTGGACGGTATTATCATGACAAAGCTCGACGGCACGGCAAAGGGCGGTATCGCCATGGCCGTGGCCGAGAAGCTCAAGCTTCCCATCCTGCGCATCGGCGTGGGCGAGCAGGTCGATGACCTGCAGGAGTTCAATGCCAAAGATTTCTGCCGCGCCCTGGTGGGCGAGTCCAATTAAGGAGTGACTAGTGTTTGATTCTCTGAGCGATCGCCTCAACGACACATTTGACCGCCTGCGCGGCAAGGGCAAGCTGACCGAGGCCGATATCACCTCGGCCATGCGCGATATCCGTATGGCGCTGCTCGAGGCCGACGTCAACTTCAAGGTCGTCAAGGAGTTTGTCGCTAAGACCAAGGAGCGCTGCATGACCGCCGAGGTCATGGAGTCGCTGTCGCCGGCGCAAAACGTCGTCAAGATCGTGCTCGACGAGCTTACCGAGATGCTCGGCTCCACCGAGAGCAAGCTTGTCTTTAGCAACCGCATTCCCAATGTCATCATGCTCGTGGGCCTGCAGGGCTCCGGCAAGACTACGGCGGCCGTAAAGTTGGCCTACCTGCTCAAGAAGCAGGGCCGCTCCCCGCTGCTCGCCGCGTGCGACGTCTACCGTCCCGCCGCTGCCGACCAGCTGGCCACGCTCGGCGGCGAGATTGGCGTTCCGGTCTTCCGCGGTGACGGCGAGCACCCGGTCGACATCGCCAAGGGCGCCATTCAGGAGGCCGTCGACCACCTGCGCGATGTGGTCATCGTCGATACCGCCGGCCGCCTGCAGATCGACGAGCAGATGATGCAGGAGGCCGTGGACATCAAGAAGGCCGTCAAGCCCGATCAGGTGCTGATGGTCGTCGATGCCATGACCGGCCAGGATATCGTCAACGTCGTCTCGACCTTCGCTGAGCGCACCGACTTTGACGGTGTGATCATCTCCAAGCTCGACGGCGACGCCCGTGGCGGCGGCGCGCTTTCTGTGCGCCAGGTGACCGGTAAGCCCATCAAGTTCGTGAGCATGGGCGAGAAGCCCGATTCGCTGGAGCCGTTCTATCCCGATCGTATGGCCAAGCGCATCTTGGGCATGGGCGATGTTGTCGGCATCATCGAGAAGGCCCAGGAGGCAGCCGACGCCGAGCAGCTCGAGGCTGCCGAGCGTATGCTGCGCGAGGGCTTCACCATGAACGACATGCTCGACCAGATGAAGGCCGTCAAGAAGATGGGCGGCATGAAGGGCATCCTGGGCATGCTCCCCGGCGGCCAGCGTGCGCTTAACCAGATGGGCGGCAACCTGGACGAGGGCATCTTCGACAAGAACGAGGCCATTATCATGTCGATGACCAAGGAGGAGCGCCTTCGCCCCTCCATCATCAACGGCCAGCGCCGTGCCCGCATTGCCAAGGGCGCCGGTGTGACCCCCACCGAGGTCAATAGCCTTATGAAGCAGTGGGGCGAGATGAATAAGATGATGGGCCGCATGCGCACAATGGCCAATCAGGCGCAGGCCGGCGGCAAGAAGGGCAAGAAGGGTAAGAAGGGTAAAAAGATGCGCATGCCCAATATCCCCGGCCTGGACGCTATGGGCCTGGGCGGCATGGGCGGCCTGGGTACGGGCGGCCCCAAGTCCGATATGGACCTGCTGCGCCAGATGGAAGCGCAGATGCGTAATAAGAAGTAACGGCTGGTTGAGTCGAGTATGGCGAAGGCCGCCTGGATGGT
>CAJLLB010000094.1 GCA_905207425.1 uncultured Collinsella sp. | reverse complement strand
GATGAAAAAGACGAATTTTTTCACTAACGCACGTAAAGAAGGCCAATGCCCTCCTCTTTCAAGGCACCTTGCTCGCCCAGACGGGCTCTCGCTGACTTTTGTTCAACCTATAGGGACTGGCTGGCGCGGCCCTGCCTGGGGACATTCGCTGACTTTTGTTCGACCTGTGGGGTCTTCAAATTGTTAGAGCGTTGCTAAGTAATTCTTTGCGTCTTCTACGCTCATTGCGGCGACTGGTGCGTGTGAGCAGAGCTTGACATCGTTGGTGACCAGAAGGTCTGTCTTTGCGCGCATCGCTGCCGCGATGATTAAATCGTCTTCGTAATCGCTATGGAGCTCACGCTGCTTACTCGCCATCCATATGTCGCTCAGGTCGCAGGGCACGGGCGTAGCAAGTTGCGACAACACATCAAGACAATCCCATGCGAGTGATGTCGCCGCCGAAGCGGCATCTTGAGACAGCGAACCGTGCTCTCGCCGATACCACGCCTTATGTTCACTCGAAATCAAATAGAACAGGTCTTTGGACGATGTCGCCGCATACATCAGCTCAGCCTGAGCCGTACACGCATCACGCAAAAACTCAATTGCCGCCGAACGACCGCGTCGTGAAGGGATGAAATAATCAAGCCAGACGTTGGTGTCAACCAAGATGCGCTTAGGATTCTCACTCATAGAGCCAGCTCATCTCCTCGCCATAGCGATCAGCATAGGCGTTCCGTTTGAGCTCTTCGTCGTCCGATGGCTGAGCCTTGACCATATCGATTCCTGACTCACGGCAAGCGGCAGCGAACAGCTTCGACCCCTGATCCATGAGCTCGAGCTTACGTTTGGCGGCCTTTTCGCGCTCGCGCTGTTCC
The DNA here is from genome assembly GCA_905207425.1 of uncultured Collinsella sp. Lineage (GTDB taxonomy): Bacteria > Actinomycetota > Coriobacteriia > Coriobacteriales > Coriobacteriaceae > Collinsella. Next base: position 7,209 of record CAJLLB010000094.1, on the reverse strand, counting down.
GCCCGGGCACGACTGGGCAGCAGGATATCCTCGAGCGCACCGGGGCGATCGGCCAGCGACGTTGCAAGCTGCCAGAGCGCTCGCACCGCTTGGCTCGGCGTCATACCGGCCCTGGAGAGAGCGGCGTCCCCACTCCTTTTGAGATCGGCATCGAGACGCACGTTGATCTGAGCGGCTGTTGTGGTCATGACCCCTCCTTAATACTTTAAAATTATCATAAAACTCTATGGTAGATACGTAAAGCATGTATAGTATTTATTAGCATTAGCCGTACTCTGTACACAAAAAACCGCCGAGGCACGCTGCACCTCGGCGGCCACGTACCACCAATCTAGTTCGGTTTCACCCTTTGCATTCGCCCAGATAAAACCTGCCAAAATGAACCTGTCCCTTTTTGGCAGGTTTTAGAGCTCCACGCTTTCGGCTCCGTTGATGGTTAGGTCGCGCTCGTAGAAGGCGGTGAGGGCACGGATGGCGTACATCACGTCGCGTACGCCGCCGGTCTCGTAGCTTGAGTGCATGGCCAGCTGCGGCAGGCCCACGTCCACGGCGTGCATGCTCGCCTGCATGTTCGACAGGTTACCGAGCGTGGAGCCACCCGCCATATCGCTCTTGTTGGCGAAGGCCTGCGTGGGCACGTCGGCGTCATCGCAGATGGCCTGGAACACCGCGCGGCTAAAGGCATCGGTGCAGTAGTGCTGGTTGGCGGCTTCCTTGATGACGATGCCGCCGTTGAGTACAACCTGATTGCGGGCATCGCACTTCTCGGCGTGGTTGGGGTGCACGGCATGTGCATTGTCGCAGCTTACAAGCATCGAGGCGGCAAGGGCGCGATGGTACGACTCGTCGTCAAAGCCCAGCGATCCGTTAATGCGGCGCAGCGCGTCGGCCAAGAACGTCGACATGGCGCCCTGCTTGGTCTCGGAGCCAACCTCCTCATTATCAAAGCAGCAGAAGACCGAGACGTCGTGCGCGTTCTCGGCGCCCAAAAATGCCTGTAGCGAGGTATAGGCGCAGGCCAGGTCGTCAAGCTTGGGCGTCGAGATAAACTCGTCGGCCCAGCCCCAGATGCGTGCATCCTGACGATTGACCAGGAACAGGTCGCGACCCAGGATCTGCTCGGGCTCAACATCCAGCTCTTCGGCGATCAGGGCATCAAAGTCACCCTGCTTGAGTTCGCCGGCGCTGATGAGCGGGCACAGGTCGACGGCTCGGTTGGGAGCAAAGCCCTCGTTAACGCCACGGTTCATGTGGATGGCAAGGCTCGGGATAATAGCGACCTCGCGCTCGGTGGCAAGCAGACGGCTCTCAATACGGTCGCCCTCGCGCACCAGCACGCGGCCCGCGAGCGCCAGCGGGCGATCGAACCAGGTGTAGTCAATCATGCCGCCGTAGGCCTCGGTGTTCAGACGCAGCGTCTCGCCCGCGCCGTCGAGCTCGGGCACGGCCTTAACCTTAAACGTCGGCGAGTCGCTGTGCGACGCCGTCAGCTGAAAATGATAGTCGCCGGCAACGCCGTCCTCGCCCCACGTCGCGGACAGGTCCTCGCCCACCTTAAAGGCGATGACACTCGAGGTATTGCGCTGCGTGTAATAACGCCCGCCCGGCTCGATATCCCATGCCGCGTTCTCGGGCAGGTAGGTAAAGCCCGCCTCGTCGAGCTCGGCCATAATGGTCGCCGCCGTATGGAACATGCTGGGGCATGCCTCGATAAAGTCGATAAGGTCGTTGGCAGCCTCGATATCGTCGGCAGTCACGTGCACGCGCTCGGGCGTTTCCTGATCCGTCATGCTCTCCCCTTTCGCTGGGTTGATGGTCCCCTCCAGCATACCCCGCCGCGCCAGCGCCGTGCCTTTCATTCCATGTTTAATCCCACGCCGCTCGCCAAGTTGAGCCATCATGCCCGTGCTCCCTTTGCGACAATTACGCTAACAGGACGAGAGGAGCCGTCATGAAGCCACGTAACATTGCCATCGCCTGCGGTGTCGCGGGAGTCGCCGTCGGCCTTGCCGCTGCCGCCGGCATCGTTTACCGCAAGCAAATCAAGTCCGCCGCGTCGCTCAAACGCTTGACCGGCTACGCGGATGGCTATGACCTGTACGCAATCGACATCGCTTACGACTACGACCTCGACCGCATCATCGCCGCCGGCGTGCACGACGACCAGGCCTACATCGATGCCGTGGTGGCGCAGGTGCTGCCCGGCGTGCCGGCACATGTCCAGGCGCCCCAGTTTGCCTGCAGCGCTTTTGTCGCCGTAGATGCCGAAGGCCGCGTGCGCACCGGTCGCAATTACGACTTTAAGGACGACACCTCGGCGCTGCTGGTGCGCAATCACCCGCGCGACGGCTATGCCTCCATCGGCTTTGCGGCCCTTAACAACCTGGGCGATAACACACCGCTTGACTCCGCCGCCGGACGTGCCGCCGCACTCATGGGCCCGTTTGCCCAGCTCGAAGGTGTTAACGAACGCGGCGTGTCCATTGCCGTACTCACTCTGGATTCCAAGCCCTGTGACCAGGACACGCAACGCCCCGTCATCAACACTTCGCTCACCATCCGCCTTGTGCTCGACCGCGCGGCTACCACACAGGAGGCCGTAGACCTGCTTTCTGCCTACGACATGCACGCCATGGCAGGACGCGATTACCACTTCTTTATCAACGACGCCTCCGGTGACGCGCGCGTAGTAGAGTGGGATCCGCGCGATCCGGACCGCGCTTTCAAAGCGACCCCTGTACGCCAGGTTACGAACTTCTACGCCTGCTATGGCGACGAAGTGCTGCCCAACCAAAAGAATGGCGAGCTTGGCCATGGCAAGGAACGCGCCGTCGCCATCGCCGATGTCCTTGACGCCCATGCCGGCGCCCAAGACGAGGCAGTCGCTTGGAAGGCCCTACGCGCTGCAGCGCAAGAGCCCAATCCGGAAGACATCACCAGCAATACGCAATGGTCGGTCGTCTTTGACAATACCGAGCCCGCTGCCGCCATCACGCTGCGCCGCCACTGGGGCGACGTCGACGCCTTCGCGCTGTAAGGAGCTGGCACCGTCGTCCTTACGCTCGCCTGACGTTGCTTACATTTCCATACGCTTGAGCTAACACGTTTTACCCCCGTATCAACAGTGTGCGGGGGTAAACTTATGCGCATGTTATAACTTGCCCGGAAGGACTCATCATGCTTAGAATCGGTCTTCTTACCAGTGGCGGCGACTGCCAGGCGCTCAACGCCACCATGCGCGGCATCGTCAAAACGCTCATGACCAATAGCGAAGAGCCTATCGAGATCTACGGTTTTGAGGACGGCTACCAGGGCCTTATCTACAGCAGATTCCGCGTCATGACGCCCGCCGATTTTAGCGGCATCCTCACCCGCGGCGGCACCATTTTGGGCACGAGCCGCACGCCGTTCAAGCGCCTGAACATTCCCGAGGCCGACGGCGTCGAGAAGGTGCCCGCGATGGTCCACACCTATCATAAGCTGCAGCTCGACTGCCTGTTTATGCTGGGTGGCAACGGCTCCACCAAGACCGCCAACCGCCTGCGCGAAGAGGGCCTCAACGTTATCGCCCTGCCCAAGACCATCGATAACGACACCTGGGGCACCGAGATGACGTTTGGCTTTACGAGCGCCATCGACGTCGCCACCAAGTGCATCGACGACATCCACACCACCGCCTCGAGTCACGGCCGCGTGTTCGTTATCGAGATCATGGGCCACAAGGTTGGCTGGATCCCGCTGTACGCCGGTGTCGCGGGCGGTGCGGACGTCATCCTGATTCCCGAGATCCCCTACGACATGGACCAGGTCATCAAGACCATCGAGCATCGCATGGAGACCGGCAGCCGCTTTACCATCGTGGCCGTCGCCGAGGGCGCCATCTCTAAGGAGGACGCGGCGCTGTCCAAGAAGGAGTACAAGAAGAAGCTCGCCGAGCGTACGAGCCCATCGATCGTCTACGACATCGCCAAGGAGATCGAGGCCAAGACCGGTCGCGAGACCCGCGTTGCCATCCCCGGCCACACGCAGCGCGGCGGCCAGCCCGACGCCCAGGACCGCATCTTTGCGACCCAGTGCGGCGTCGAGGCGGCTCTCGGCTGCCTACGCGGCGAGTTTGGCTACATGATTGCCCTGCGCGACGGCAAGATGTGCCACATGCCGCTCGAGGATGTCGCCGGCAAGCTCAAGTTTGTCGACCCCCAGAGCGACCTGGTACGCGAGGCCAAGGCGCTGGGCATCAGCTTCGGCGACGAATAGTAAGGAAGTAGTAGTTTATGTCATATACAGCACTGTACAGAAAATGGCGTCCGACGTCCTTTGAAGAGGTCCGGGGTCAGGACCATATCGTAAAGACCTTGAAAAATCAGATCAACTCCGGGCGGATCGGGCACGCGTACCTCTTCTGCGGGACGCGCGGAACCGGTAAGACGAGTATTGCCAAGATCTTTGCACGGGCAGTCAACTGTGAACATCCGGTGGACGGCAGCCCCTGCGGCGAGTGCAGTATGTGCCGCCAGATTGCGGCAGGAGCTTCCCTCAATGTGGTGGAGATCGATGCGGCATCCAACAATGGTGTGGAAAATATCCGCGATATCCGGGAGCAGGTGCAGTACCCGCCGACGGATGGGCGCTACCGCGTCTACATCATTGACGAGGTTCATATGCTTTCGATCGGCGCGTTCAATGCGCTCTTAAAGACGCTGGAAGAACCGCCGTCCTACGTTATATTTATCTTGGCGACGACGGAGGTCCACAAGATCCCGATCACGATCCTGTCCCGGTGCCAGAGATATGATTTCAAGCGGATCTCGATCGATACCATCGCGGGACGGCTGGCGGAGCAGATCGATGTAGACGATCGGGCACTTAGGTATGTGGCACGTGCGGCGGATGGCTCGATGCGAGATGCGTTAAGTCTTCTCGATCAGTGCGTGGCGTTCCATTTCGGGGAAAAGCTGACGTATGACAATGTGCTCGAGGTGTTGGGCGCGGTCGATAACCGCGTGTTCAGCAAGCTGTTTCAGGCGGTGCTTGCAAGTGATACGAAGGCGTGCATCCGTGAGATTGAGGAAATGATCATCCAGGGGCGCGATCTTTCGCAGCTCGTCAACGATTTCGTCTGGTATATGCGAAATCTCCTGATTGCCAAGACGACCGACGAACCGGGCGATATGCTCGATATGTCGGAGGAAAATCTGGCAGTTTTAAAGGAAGAGGCGGCAGGCGTTGATACGGAAACGCTGATGCGTTACATCCGTATTTTCTCGGAACTTTCCGGGCAGCTGCGCTACGCGTCGCAGAAGCGGATTCTGGTGGAGATTGCCTTTATCAAGCTGACGACGCCGTCGATGGAACAGAATCTTGATTCCATTTTACAGCGGATTACGCTATTAGAGCAGAAAATGCAGGAAATGCCGGACAATCTACAGAAACTGGCGTCCCTTGCACCGGCAGCGGGGCAGGCGGCATCCTCCAAAACGGCTGTGGTGGAAACGCCGCCTGAGCCGAAGACGGTATCCCTTCCGCCGGCACAGTACGAAGATCTGATGCTGATGCGGAAAGAATGGGGACGGATTGCGTCCCTGAGCCAGCTTGTGGGTTCGATTAGACTCAGTCTTCCCAAGACAAGTGTAGAACCGGCGGGCGAAGGCTGCCTTTGCATTGTGTGTACAGATGAAAATACGTTTGGAATTATCAATCGGGAGCCTGAGCTTAAGAATTTGCAGGAAGTAGTGCAAGAAAAATACAAAAAGACTCTGCAATTTAAAGTCCGTTTAGAATCATCTGCTGTGCCGCAAAGAACGGTTTATGTCAGTGATGAGGATTTAAAGAATGCAATCCATACCGATGTGATTGTCGAAGAGGATGATTCAGTGTAGTGGAGCTTGCCAAAGATGAGCCTTGTTTTGTAATGCAAGAAGCTATGATTAAATGCAGATAAATGATATTAGTGGGTTTATATGATATATAGAACCGGCTGCAATCGGCAGCCAGTCTGAATATAAATAAAAAGAAGTGAAAGAGAGGAATGACACCATGGCAAAACGTGGCGGTTTCCCAGGCGGTATGCCGGGCAATATGAATAATTTAATGAAGCAGGCGCAGAGAATGCAGCGCCAGATGGAAGAGAAGCAGAAAGAGCTGGAGGAGAAGCAGTACAGCGCATCCGCAGGCGGCGGCGCTGTAACCGTGACCGTATCTGGTAAAAAAGAGGTTCTTTCCGTGAAACTATCTGAGGAAGTAGTGGATCCGGATGATATCGAGATGTTAGAGGATCTGATCGTGGCGGCGACCAACGAGGCATTCCGCCAGGCGGAAGAGGACAGCAGCCAGATGATGTCCCAGTTGACCGGTGGCCTTGGCGGTCTGGGAGGCGGATTCCCGTTTTAAGCGATGGATTATTACAGCAGTCAGATTAGCAAGCTAATCGAAGAATTGTCAAAACTTCCCGGAATCGGAAGTAAATCGGCGCAGCGTCTTGCATTTCATATCATCAATATGCCGGAAGAACAGGTCAGGCACTTGTCCGGCGCGATTCTGGAAGCCAAGCAGAATGTGCGTTACTGCAAGGAGTGCTGCACATTGACTGATAAGGAACTGTGCCCGATCTGCAGCAGCGACCGGCGTGATCATGAGACGATCATGGTGGTGGAAAATACGCGCGATCTGGCGGCATATGAAAAGACAGGAAAATACAACGGGGTCTATCATGTGCTGCATGGGGCGATCTCCCCGATGCTGGGGATCGGGCCGGGCGACATCCGGCTCAAGGAGCTGATGACTCGCCTGCAGAAAGAGGAGGTTCGTGAGGTCATTATCGCAACCAATTCAAGCCTGGAGGGCGAGACGACTGCGATGTATTTGAGCAAGCTGATTAAGCCGACAGGGATCCGGGTGACGCGAATCGCCAGCGGCGTTCCGGTCGGGGGCGACTTGGAATATATTGATGAGGTAACGCTTCTGCGCGCGCTGGATGGGCGTACAGAGCTGTAGCCGGTGAGCAAATAAAACGTTACTGGGCACGTATGTGTGAACAGTAACAATAAAACTTCTGCCGCGGCAGGAAGTTAGGAGATGCATAAGATGGATAAATACGAGTTTAACATCAAGGTAGAGCAGATTAAGAAACTGGTTAACAAGGGAGATTTCGAGACGGCGATGAAGATCGCCGATACCATCGACTGGCGCCGCGTGAGAAGCGCGAGCCTT
>CAJLLB010000093.1 GCA_905207425.1 uncultured Collinsella sp. | reverse complement strand
AATGGCGGCCTTGACGGCATCGGACTCGGCGCTGGCAGCCACGCGGGCATCGAGGCCCACAAAGTCGTTGGCATGCACGCAGCGCAGGGCCTCGGCAGCCAGCTCACGATCCTCGCATACCGCGAGCAATTCCTTAAAAGGACGCACGCTGCCTGCGATAATGCGCGCATCGGGAAGTGCCAGCTCGCGCACGGCCTCGGCGACCAGCGAGACAATCTCGACATCGCCCGAGGTATCGCCCGCGCCGATAAGCTCAAAGCCCAACTGCGTAAACTGGCGCGAACCACCGGCATTGCGCTGACACTCGCGAACCACCGGCGCCTCGTAACGTAAGCGCAGAGGCAAGTCGGCAGCGCGCATACGGGTCGAAACCAAGCGCACGATCGGCAGCGTGTTGTCGGGACGGACCACCAGCAGGCGGCCATCATCGTCAAAGAGCTTAAACGGCGTGTCCGCAATGCGGCCGCCTTCCTCGAGCGAGCCCTTGTCCTCGAGCAGCGGCGTCTCGACCGGCAGGTAATGATGCTCCCTAAAGCAGCCCTTCACCGTACATGTGATCTCCTCGCGCGCCTGAGCCTCCTCGGGCAATATGTCCCGGAATCCCCACGGTGTGGCCGTCATCTGGTGAGCCTCCTCATGCTGTGTTTCATATAGAGCAGAAGACCGGCATAGCTCCGCCGGTCTTCTGGGTACTTTAGCATACTAGAGTGTTTGCGGGGAGAATCGTCCTCCTCGGCTCATAGCGTATTCATTTGGAAACATAGGGGAAAGCGCGTCCCGCCCGCCAGCCAAAAACTGGGATGCGGTTTCCGGTTGAGGTCCTCAGCGGAAAGTGTGTCCCATTCTGAGCGCCTGTTCTGGGACGTGCTTTCCGCCAGAAGCCTCAAGCGGAAAGCACGTCCCGTTTCTCAAAAAGCGTCAAACGCCAACTCGGCGCCCTGTCCCACTTAGGCGCCAATCGCGCGTCGGTACTCCGCCATAACCTGAGCGTCGGCTGCCGCGGGATTGGCGAAATAGCGCCAATCATAGGTCTCGGCCGAAACAACTCCGCGATAGCCGCGCGCCACCAGCCTATCCAGGTCGGCGCGCATATCGCGGTCGCCGTCACCCCAGGCAAGATGCGTCGTGCCATCTGCCGCAACATCGACAAAATGCACGTGGGCGACATCATCGCCAAGCAGATCAAAATAATCGTCGATGGTATCCCCCGCCACCGCCATAGCGCCCAAATCCAGACACGCCTTAAGTGCCGGATGATCAACTGCCTCGATCATGCGCTTCGTATCGGCCGCCGAGTTCACGATCATCGACTCAACCGGCTGTAGGGCCTCGAGCACCAGTCGCACGCCGCGCTCTCCCGCATGCTCGGCAATCACACGCAGCATCGAGGCGCTGCGACCCCACGCGTCCTCGATCGGCTCGTTCAAAAATGCCCAGCCGCTCGAGACCATGACCTGCTCGGCTCCAAGTTCCGCCGCGATATCCACAACGTTCTTAAAGTACGCGAGCGTGCGAGTGCGCGCCTCATTCCCGCGCGCCGCGATATTCCACGGCTTGGGATTGTTCTGTTCGGGACAAAGCCCCACAATCCGAACCCCATACCGCTGTGATAGCTCCCGCACCTGCTCGAGCGAATCGTATCCATGGCAATCGACATACAGATGCATCGCCCCGGTCCAAAGCTCGCAACACGTGTAGCCCGAAGCCGACGCCGAAGAAAAGAACTCCTCAAGGTCAAAATAACGATGGCTGATATTCATGACGGCAAGCTGGGGATAGCTCATAATTACTCTCCAACCCAAGCGAGGCCCCGTTCCATATAGGAGCGAGGCCCGATTACACAAACGTTATTTGCTCTTAGTAGTCGAACTGGTGATAGTAGCGACGGTAGTTGAGGTTGTGCTTGGTGACCGTCTCGTAGTAAGCGGCAAGGCGATCGGTGATCAGCGAGGAAAGGATCCACGGAGACACGATGACGCGGAACTCGTCGTCAAGCCCGGGGATCGCGAACTCGGCGGTGTCGATGACGTTGATGTCGGTGTCGCCGGTCACGCCGCGGTTGAGGAACGCGCGGACGCGCTCATCGAGCTTGCGGTTCTCGTCCTCGCCCATGAACAGGAAGACCGGGACGCCGGGCTCCACGAGCTCGAGGGTGCCGTGGAAGAAGTCGGCCGAGGTGATGTAGCGGGTGCGCTTCCACTGCATCTCCTCCAGGATGCACATCGAGAACAGGATCGTCTCGCCCCACAGGGCGCCGGAGCCGATGAACATGGTGTAGGGGGCCAGGGCGTACTTCTTGGCGAGCTCCTCGGCGCGCGGCTCGAAGCTCTTGCGGATGTCGACCAGGTGGGTCCAAACATCCTTGGTCTGCTCAATAAACTTGTCGAACTTGGGGAAGCAGCCGCGGCGGTTGAGCAGGCGCAGGCCGAAGCAGTCGGCGAGGTAGTAGCCCATCTCGCAGCCGCCGTTACCGTGATCGGAAGCCATCTTGACGCAGTTCTCGGCACCCACAGCCTGGCCGATGGGGCCCTCGGGCTTGGTCATGGCGTAGACGCGCACGCCCATGCCCTTCATCTTCTTGACGGCCTCGAGGACCTCGGGGGTGGTGCCGGACTCGGAGGCGGTGAGCACGACGGACTTCTCGGTCATGCGCTTGTGGCCCATGGCGTTCCACTCGGCGGCGTGGATCAGGTAGACCTCGAGGTCGCGGTCGCCGAACTTGTTCATGAGGTACTCGAGCTGCATGAGCTCGTCCCAGGTGCCGCCGACGCCCATCAGGAACACGGCGTCGTAGCCCTCGTCGGCGACCTTGTCGGCGAGCGCGGTCATCTTCTTGCCGGTCTCGTAGAGCGCCTTGCCGTCCTCGAGATAGCCCTCCTGGTCGAAATGCATGATCTCGATCTTCTCGGTTTCCTTCATTTGTCTCTCCTTTCTGGGGTTGTTTCCACATCCCCCATGCCAACGGGCATCAAAACCCGCTTACATTCCGTAACACTCGGCCGCTTTGGCCTTAAGCGCATTGACTGACTCTTCGTAGCCCTCTGCCTTGACCTCCATTTGCTTGGAGACGGCATCAAGATACGGGTGCACGTCCCATGACTTCAGACGCTCGGCGATTATGGCCGCAATCGTCTGGAAGAACACAAGATTGGGAATTGCGCTGAGCAGCGGAGCCACCTGAGGCACCGCAACCTCGTGAGCCCTACCCTTGGGATGGGCCGTGAGCAGCACCGTTTTTGTCGTAACGTTCGATAGCGCATCAGCGATATTCGCAAGACGCTCCGACCCCTGCGGATCGTCGACGATAAACACCAGATAGCCCGGAACGATCTGCATCTCGGGACCGTGGACGAACTCCTCGCCTTCGTGATGCATGGCAGGAATCTTGATGGTCTCGCTCAGCTTGAGGGCCGCCTCTTCGGCAACGCCATAGTTGGGGCCGTTGCCGACGACCATGGCGGGCGTGTGCTCAGAAAGCTCGAGCATGTGGTCTTGGACATATGCCTCGGCGGTCTTGCACATCACGGCATTGGCCTGGATGGCCTCGCGCAGGTCGTCAAGACGCTGGGCAACGCCCTTGGCGTCAATCGTTCCGCGCGCCTGACCGCCGTAAATACCAAAGAGCACCAGGTACTCAACGAGCACCTCGACGCCCAGAGTCACAAAGTCCACCGACTCGACGCCCACACCGTAGTCAAGAACGATGTCAGTGTGCTCCTTGATGGGCGCCTCGACGTTTGCCGTGAGCGCAACTGCAGCCATATCGTGTGCGCGCATGTAATCGAGCGCCGCAATCGTATTGGTCGAATAGCCACTCTGCGAAACGGCAATGTTGAGCGCATGCTGCGGATAGGTGTGTTCAAAATCGACGAAGGCCTCGGGCGTCACAACGGACACCTGCATTTGCAGGGCATCTTGCAGGTAATCGCGGGCGCAATCGGCGGCATGGCGCGACGAACCCGAAGCAACGATGCGCAGCGCGTCAAAAGAACCGGACTGGAAAATATCAACGAGCTGCGCTACCAGCTCAGACGAACGCTCGAGGTTCTCCCCCATACGCACATGGGCAAGCTGAACGTAATCGAGCATCTTCATCGTCTCACCTCGTAACAAATCATTAGTATTTGATACCAATCACAGTTACAGGTTACGGCTTTTTGATACCTCTTTGTCGATTAATTTATCCCCATCGGCGAACGGTCGATTTTGAGCCCTGTAAGGTTGTATATACAGCTGACCCAACGATCAAAACTGGTTAGTTTCCCAGCCGTTATTCACAAAATACCAGCTAGTACGTATAGGTGTAGCCGCCCGTATCGCCACGATTGAAGGACTTTACATACTCGATAGCCTGACCGCTCGCGTCATAGCTCACGCATTCCAAAAGCAAAACAAGATTGCCCTGTTCCAGTCCAAGGAGGCCGGCATCTCGTGCGCCCAGCGCTTCGATATCGAGCTTTTCCTGTGCCATGACTGGCTTTCGGCCCAGCATCTCATAGGTCTCGTACAAACTGAAGACCGACACGTCAATATCTTCGATGGTTGGGAACAGCAGGCAGGGAATCAGCGCCGTCTCAATCGATACGGGGCTACCGTTTATGCAGTTCAGGCGTCGAACGGAATAGAGCAGGTCGTCCTCGGCGATGCCAAACAGGTCGGCGTAATATGGCCCCGCATAACGCTTGGAACGCGCGAGAATACGGACGGACGGCTCGCCGCCCGAAGCGCGGACCGATTCACGGAAACCGACCGTGCGTTCAAAAAAAGCAGGTACTTTCTGCGCCACAAAGGCACCTTTTCCCCGAACACGGCGAATCTGCCCGCGCCGAACCAGCTCATCGACAGCGCTTCGGATGGTCAAGCGTGTCGTACCAAATTCCTCGGCGAGGTCTTTTTCGGACGGAATCATGGAACCCGTGGGATATATACCGCGCTCGATACGTTCCTCGATGCGGCGTCGAATGCGCATATAAACCGGGGTGGCATCTACTGTTTCAGCCATTGTTCACCTGCCACGCTCCTCATGCCGTTCTCTTCGCCGTTATCGGCAAAGCGGAACTTTGTGGGCAAAATCACCGATTTGCAATGCTCCACAAAACGCATGTCCTTATCAAATTCGATCGAGCTCTCATAGAACACCGGCGTTCCCTCTTCTTGCTGGAGCAGCTCGGCCTCTTCGACGTTCAAACGCGAGATGGAGATATGCTCACGTCCATGCTCAACACGCACGCCACCTTCTTTGAGCAAGACATCGTAAAGGCTCTCGCACTCAAAATCGTGCTCGATAAGCGATGGGCACAGGGACAGGTTAACGTGAGCCGTCTCGATTGACGCCGGCTCGCCCTCAATAAGTCGAACGCGCTGCATGCGGAGCAAGGGAGCGCCTACAGCCACCCCAAGCTTGTCGGCAAGCGCCTCATCCGCCTCGATGGTCCCGGTGGAAACCAGACGAGAAGAGGGGTGCAGGCCGGCAGTCCGCACAGCATCGGAAAAGTTATACGTTTCCTGGAAGATGTTCAGCGGCTTGGGAGGACAAACATACGTGCCCGATCCGCGACGGCTCTCGAGCGTTCCACACGAGATAAGCCGCGTGATACCGGCACGCAACGCCGTACGCGAAACGCCAATCTCTTCGCACAGCACGCGCTCGGCCGGCAGGCGATCGCCGCCGGCAAGCTGATGGTGCTGGATATACCAAAGAATTCCCTCAACAGCACGATCTTTGGGGGGAATTGCATAAGATTCGCCTGCCATTGCACAGACTCCTCATTCAGACACGTATGCCGCCAAAATTAGGCCAGCCCTCCCATGGCATCAAATTCGGCCTTGATCTTCTCGGCGACATTCCGATACGACTTATATAGGCTTGAATCGCGTTTGACTTCGTCGGTCATAACGGGAATCTCTAATTTGGAAACCTCGTCTTTTCCCGTCTGAACCGCCACAACAACGCCCATACCAAGACACATATTACGCTTGGCAGCGTTTATTTTCGCCGCCTTGGCAGGATTTGCCAGGATACGCTGGGCAAATTCCTGTTTTGAAGCCACTTCCTCGGCCTCCGGATTGCCCACCTCGGCTACTTCGCACTGCAGCACGTCCGCATAGTCAAAAATCTTCGGCTCACCGCCGCGCTGATGCACGGCCCACTTGCGGCGCGTGGCATCCTGGTAGATAGCCGGCAAAAATGTAAACCGCGGCGGGTCCAAAATCGTATCCGTGATGGTAAACACATCGGAATCAAAGGCATCCTGCGGGTTTTTCTTCTTGAACAGCCCCATATCAGCCTCCCGTACTAGCATTAAACAACTCATGCTGAATATAGCACCAATTTCAAGCCACTGCTTTATCGCATCGGTGCGTGGCGTCTATGGCTCGCCCAGCGGAAGAGTTCACGGACGAGGGCCGGGGTGCCTGCCTTGTTTTGAGAAGTGGGCTCCGCGAACTTCTCAAAACAAGGCAGGCACCCCGGCCCCGCCGGCAAATAGCAGACACTCCGCATGCAATCTATGCAAACAAACAGGTACGTTTAGCTACATTCGGTAAGTTCGAGCACGCTGCCCTTAACGATAAGCGCCGGCTCCAGGACGACCTCTTCGGCACGCCTGCCGCCCCTACCGGCAAGACGCTTGGACATGCAGCCAAAAGCATGCTCCGCAAGGACACCAGGATCCTGCTCAATCGCGGTCAGCGCCGGCTCAAAGAGAACGTCGGCCGCCGAGTTGTCATAGCTCACCACCGAGATATCGCCCGGGATGCTCTTCCCCATCTCGTGCAAGCGCTTGAGCAGACCGAGGGCGATGTTATCCGAACTTGCGAACACAGCGGTGGCATCAGTTGCGAGCACCGCCTCCGAGGCCTCATAGGCACTCGGAATGTAGTACTCGCTCTCAAACTCCAAACGTGCGTCGATAGGCAGGCCAACCTCGCGCAGCGCGCGCTCATAGCCGGCAAGTCGCTTACGCCCCGTATTGGAACGGCGCGCGTTAACCAAGCAGGCAATGCGACGGTGGCCCTGCTCGATCAGATAGCGAGTGGCCATGTAGCCACCCATCTCGTGGTCGAACATCACCTTGTCGCACTCGAGCCCCTCAATAGCACGGTCGACCATTACGGCCGGGATGGGCAGGTGGCTGACTTCTTCGCGCAGGGCGCGGTCATCGGAGAACTCGTCACCCACCACCAGGAAGACGCCATCAACGCCGCGCGTCACCAGCTGGCGCAGCAGCTCCAGATCGTCATCGGCGCTTCCGCCCGAGCTGGTAATGAAGAGCGCATAGCCGTCCTCGCGGCAGCGCTTTTCCAGGCTACCGGCGAGCGAGGCAAAAAAGCGGCTCTCGATGTTAGGGACGATAAGGCCCAGCGTGCGCGACTCGCGCATGACCAGGCTGCGCGCAATCTGGTTGGGAACATAGTGGTTGCGCGCCGCGACCTCTTTGATGAGCTTGCGGTTTTCTTCCGAGATGCGACAGGGCCGATTATTAAGAACAAGCGAGACCGACGAGGGGGAAAGCCCCACCTCCTGGGCGATCTGCTTGAGGGTGACTTTGTTGGCCATCTCGCTCCTTCCGGGTTTACGCGCAATCTCTTGAAAGTATAGCGACTACCCCTCTACCTCGGTGATAAACACTTTACCAATCCGGTGGACGGCTGTTTTATCGCCGCCAGCGCACCAAATCCGTCCGGGTGGGGTATATTGCAATCGATTGATGACAACGACCACCAAAAGGCGGATATTCGTATGCACGAGAACGACTTTTTTAACGAGGACCTGCTGTGCGCGCTCGCTGGCGTTGCCGGCGAGGACAACGTGCTGATGAGCGAGCCCATGCGCGAGCACACCACGTTTAAGATCGGCGGCCCGGCCGACGTCTTTGTCACGCCCGATACCGAGCAGGGCCTCGTCGCCACGCTCGATACCTGCTATCGCTGCGACCTGCCACTCACCATCGTGGGCAACGGCTCCGACTTGCTCGTCGGCGACAAGGGCATCCGCGGCATCGTCGTAGCGCTGGGCGAGGGCCTCTCCGGCATTACGGTCGACGGCACGCACGTCACGGCGGCAGCCGGCGCCT
>CAJLLB010000092.1 GCA_905207425.1 uncultured Collinsella sp. | reverse complement strand
GCTGCGGGAACGTCCTATCCGCTCAATGTGTTCGGCTGAGATCGGAAATCAACCTCCTTTAGTTTTACTTCCGAGCGGCGCGCCGGGCATCTGGCATCAACGGATTCCCTGTTTTGGCGCTTCGAAGGCACGGACTCCGTTTCGTTAATTTCTGATTAGAAATGCTGAAAATCCAGTCAGAAGCGGGCTGGGGAACGGGGCAATAAAAATGGCTTTCGAAATGAGTCGGCGAAGCTTTTTAACGGCCGGTGGGGCTACAATGCTGGCGGGCACCGCCTCTATGCTTGTTGGCTGCGCGTCTGGAAGCGAAAGCGGCGCGGGAAGCGTGGCTGCCGGCAAGGATGATGCACTGAAGGTTGATAGCGACGGCAAATTGGGTGGCACGGATAGCGACGTTAGCGAATACTACGAGCACGTTATCTCTGTTTCTGCACTTGCGAAAACATATGCAATCGGAGAGAAGATTGTCGGCGTGGCGATTGAATACGACGTGGATGTCGATGCGTCTTCGGTTGATCCCGGACATGGCGGCATCGGTCAACAGGCTCAGGAAAAGGGGCTGGGATCTTTCTCGGTTTTGGGACGCTCGATTGTCACTGCCTATGTAAACGACAAAGCCGAGCTGAGTGATGAAGGGGGCAAAAGCAAGGGAACGTACGTCATCGTCGAGCTCGATCCAGCAGATGCGGGCGCACAGACGTTGATGTTTCAGATGACGCGTGGGTGCGTAGGCTCAAACGGTCCCGTATCCCTTGATAGCGGTTGCGTCAAAATCGCCCAAATAAAGGATCTCAAGGATTCTGCAGGTAAAAAGCTTACAGGCGACGAGACATCCTCCCGATATCTCGTGGCTTCGACTGTTCTCAACTCCGAGGCAGACAAGTTTGTTGCAGGGACCTACGATGACCCCAAAACTGGATTCCATGCTTCGTTTGCCTTGGCACAGCCTGACGACTACGACAAGGCAAAGAAATACCCCATCACGCTCTTCCTGCCGGATGCGGGGGTAACCACCTGCGATGTGAGGGTGAATCTTCGTCAAGGTCTGGGAGCCCTTGCCTGGGCTGATGGGTCACAATTTGTGCTGACGATCGCTGGAACTTGTTGCGATATCGAGACTTGCCTGCATGTAATCGAGGACCTGATCGACCAGGGTTACTCAATCGATCCGGATCGCATTTACGGGACGGGCGAATCTGCCGGGTGCATGGCCCTCATCGAATATGCCTCCAAGCATCCCGATGACAATTCCTTTGCAGCGCTTATGCTCGTTGCCGGGCAAGGCAACATGACTCCGATTGCCAAGACGCCCATGGTGATATTCGTTTCTGAAGACGATTCCAATTCCTATGGCGGTATGACGGATCCCGAGAAGGGTGTCGCGAGTATCGGAATTCCTTATGTTGAGAAGCAGCTGAATTGCGCCTATAACTATGACGGCGAAGGACATACGAGTGGCCTGTGGATTGATTACGACGCAACGGGAGAGAAAAACCCTTCGGGTAACCAGGAAGGAGCCAAGGCGGCTAGCAGCCAGAAGACGCTCGATGAGCTTATGGTCGAGCTCTCGGATGTCTGCTCCTCGGCCTGTAAACAAGCGGTGACCGATGGGGCGCATGTCGTTTTCCTTCATGTAGAGAAGGGAACTCTCGATAGCACCGACAAGACGGTCCAGGGTGGAAACACTCATAACTTTACCTGGCAATACGCTTATGCGATCCCCGAACTCATCGAGTGGGTGAGAGACCAGTCTCTATAGCCTGCTTCTTTTTCGATGGCATTTCAATGTGGGCTAGGGTTATATGACCGATTGGGGCCAGGCGGTTGTCTAGCCCCGGAAATGCCGAATAGCAGTCTACGATTACGCCCAGGTAAAGCCTCAAAGGTGTTTTACCTGGCCAAAAACGTAGACAAAAGCGGCCCTGGCAGATCGTGAGGCGCAGGGCCGCTGTCGTTGATTTATGGCGTCGCTAGAAGTTGGCGTCGTTGAGTTGTTCGTTCTCGAGGCCGTCGAGCTGTTGCTGTTCGGGCGTATCGGCGACGCTCTCGAGCAACTCGGTGGGATCGACGTTCATGTCCTTACCGGCTTCGTTGCCGTTGACCAAGTCGTCCGAGAAGATGTCGACCTCCATTTCCTCGGCCTCTTCGATCTGAACCTCGAGCGGCACCTGGGTGCGCACAAGTTTGACGGCCGGGCGCATGCGGGCAAAGAGCGGTACGTACTCAATGATGATGGCCGAGTTCTCGAGACCGTACCAGCGTGCCGGGCTTCCGCAGGCGCGGCGGACGGCGTACTTGATGGCCATCACGCGGTGGTCATCGCGGTTGATGTCCGTTTCGGGGGCAAGCATCTTGCGCAGCATGCAAAAGCGGAAGTCACCTACGTTGCCGCGCGTCTCGTAGATGGAGTAGGTGTGATGTTGCGGCGGCAGCTCGCCCGATGCCATCAAGTCGCCGACGATCTGACGCAGATAGGCGTTGACGCGCTGGTTGACCTTAAAGCCCAGGTCCAGGCGAACGCGGAAGAGGAAGTCCGTGCCAAAGGTCTCGACGGAATACTCGTGCGTATAGGGTTCGTCGGTAACGTGCACGTTAATGAACCAATATGCCTTGGCGCGCTTGGGATGCTTATCTAGGATGGAATAGAGCACGTCGCGGTCGAGCGTGAGCGGGTCGGGGCTGTTGGTGAGAAATACCAGATTGTCAGCGAGCACGGGATAGGTCTCGTCATTGCGCAGGCGATTGAGCTGGTCGATGTACTTGGAGACGGGCAGCAGAATCGTCTGCGTGCGCTCGATGGCGGTGCCGCGACGCCACACATACATAAGGCCAAACAGCAGTGCGGCCAGGAAGATCATGACGTAGCCGCCGTCAAAGAACATGGTGAGGCACGAGGCGAAGAAGCACAGCTCAATGGCACCGAAGAGCAGGGCGAAGACGCAGGCGCCCAGCTTGTGCTTGAGAATGCCAGCGATATAGCTCGTCAAAAGCGTGGTGGTCATGAGCATGGTCACGGTAATGGCGAGGCCGTAGGCGCTTTCCATGCGCTCGGAGTTTTGGAACAGCAGCACGATGAAGATGCAGCCGACCCACATGATGTTGTTGACGAGCGGAATATAGAGTTGACCCTTGGTGTCGCTGGGGTAGTGGATGCGCAGGTGCGGCATAAGGTTGAGGCGCGTAGCCTCGGATACCAGCGAGAACGAGCCGGTTATGAGCGCTTGCGAGGCGATGATGGCCGCCACGGCCGAAAGCACAATGGCAAAGGGGCGCAGGGGCTCGGGAAGCATCATATAGAACGGGTTAACGATATCCATCGCGAGCATCTGGGGGTTGGAGCTGTTGGCGAGCAGCCAAGCGCCCTGACCCAGATAGTTAAGGATGAGGGCCGCCTTTACGAATGGCCAGGATGCGTAAATGTTAGCCTTGCCCACGTGGCCCATGTCCGAGTAGAGGGCCTCGGCGCCGGTCGTCGACAGAAAGACGAAGCCGAGCACCATGATGCCCGAGTGGTTGATGGGCGAGAACAGGAACATGATGCCGCGGATGGGGTTGAGCGCGCGTAGGATGGACAGGTTGCCGAGCATGTTGAACAGGCCGGCGCCTGCCAGGAACAGGAACCACAGCGTCATGAGCGGGCCGAACAGCTTGCCGATCGACGAGGTACCGGCGCGCTGCATGGCAAACAGGCCGCAGATAATGATGATGGTGATGATGATGACGTTGGTCTGGCCGTCGCCAAGCAGCGCGTGGCCCCACTCGATGGTACGCAGGCCCTCGATGGCTGTGGTGACCGTGACGGCGGGGGTGAGGATGCCGTCGGCAAGCAGTGCCGCACCGCCGATCATGGCGGGCAGAATCAGCCATGGCGCCACCTTGCGCACGAGACTGAACAGGGCGAAGATGCCGCCTTCGTTGTGGTTGTCGGCCTTCATGGCGATTACCACGTACTTGACCGTGGTCACGAGCGTCATGGTCCAGATGACGAGCGAAAGCGCGCCCAGGATCATGTCCTCGCTGACGGTACCGATGCCGCCGTTGTTGGCGACGATTGATTTCATGGTGTACATGGGGCTCGTGCCGATGTCGCCATAGACGACGCCGAGCGTTACAAGCAGCATGCCAGCGGAGAGGGGGATGGCTCCGTGCCCGCCTTGACCACGCTGGTCTTGGGGGCTTGCCTCCAGTTTGTTGTGTGCCACGTGGACTCCCTTAGACATCCGGTTATCTGTTTAGGACAGATAATCTTTATGCCGTCTTTATACATACAAGAGCAGTTTGGCACATCAGGTTATTTTAGACAATAATCCTCAGCTGGGGATTATTTATCTACGCAGGTAGCATTTCAAAGCAGGGGCTTTTAAGCACGTACTGTCTGGGCGATGCCAGCCTTGGCGTTTGCGCGTTTGCCGGCGAGTTCGCAAAAAATCGCGCCGCCGATGATAAGCGCGGCGCCCATCAGGCGGACCGGTGTTATGGCTTCGCCCAAAAGGACGGCCGAGAACACGACGGCCGAAAGCGGCTCGAGGTAGCCGACGACCGCGACGGTCTGGACGGGCAGCTTGGCGACGGCACTAAAGTAGAGCAGGCAACCGATGCCGGTGTTGACGACGCCGAGCATGACGACGGCGCGCCAATCAATACTGGCGGCGACGCCGGCGGACAGGAATGAGGGAGCGCCCTGCGTGATGAGCGTGAGGACCAGCGCGGTCACAAAGGCGGCGCTCACCTGGAGCGTGGAGTTCTCGAGGCCTTCGATGTGTGGCGCACCCTTGCTAGCGATGACCATCAGCGCATAGCAAAATGCCGAGGCGATACCGCAGACGATACCCGCAATGGGCATATTGCCGCCTAGACCTTGTGCTGCAATGAGAAAAGCACCGCAGGCGACGGCGATAAACCCGGCGATTTTGCCGCCGGTCAGTTTTTCACCAAAGATGAGTGGGGAGAGCGCCATGACAATGATGGGGCCACAGTAGTACAGCAGCGAGGATACGCCGACGCCGATCGTCTGGTAGGCACGGAACAGAAAAATCCAGCTGGCACCCAGCGCGGCTCCCGACAGAAGGAGTGCTGCGGCTTCGCGGGGACGAGATGGCGCCTGCAATTTATGGCGTTGGGTGATGGCAAGGATAGTGACAAGCGAGAGGGCGCCCAAAATCGTGCGCAGTAGCACGATATCGGAGCTCGGCAGCGCGATGGCAGCGGCGATGATGCCGTTGGAGCCAAACAATAGCAATGCTGCTAAGTACGTAAACAGTCCGTTGTCCATGCGCTTCCGTCCCCTCTATATTCGAGCATGTTCACTATGGGCGAACTGGCAATAGAAGAAAAGCGAATATAATGCATGGCTAACATGACAAAAATTCATGTAAAGGTGGAGGCGTGTCGTGGAAACGAATATTCAAAAGATGCAGGTGCTGCTGGAGACGGTGCGCGCCGGAAGCTTTACGCGTGCTGCCGAGCGCCTGAGCTATTCGCAGTCGGGCGTGAGCCGTATGGTGGCCGATCTTGAGGCCGATTGGGGCTTTAAGGTGCTCGACCGCAGTCGCGAGGGCGTAGTGCTTTCTGCCGACGGGCGGCAGGTCATGCCGGCTGTCGAGGCGCTCTGCGAGGAATTCATTCGCTTGCAGCGACGGGTGGATGAGATGCGCGGGCTCATGCGCGGCAAAATCTGCATCGGTACGTTTTCGAGTGTGGCGACCCACGTGCTGCCGCCGGTGATTGCGCGCTTTCGCGCCGATCATCCGGATGTCGATTACGAGCTGCTGATGGGTGATTACTCCGAGATTGAGCAATGGGTGGCGGAAGGCCGCTGCGACCTGGGCTTTATCCCGCGTGAGCCACGAGAAAACGGCATGGCATCGCGGTCTTTGGTGCGCGACGAGTTGATGGCGGTGGTGCCGGCAGATTCTTTGCTTGCCACGGCGGAGGTCGTTTCTCTTGCCGATTTAGCCAACGAGCAGTTTATTCTGCTAGAACGCGGCACCGATGACGAGATTACGCCGCTGTTCCGTCGGGCGGGACTGGCGGTGTGCTCCACGCTGTCGACCTGGGATGACTATGCGATTATGGCCATGGTCGAGGACGGCCTGGGCGTGAGCATTCTTCCCGCGCTCATCTTGCGCCGCTGTCAGTTCGATGTTGCCGTGCGTTCGCTCGAGGGACATCCCCATCGGCAGATCAATGCGATATATCGCACGGCTGACGTTTCGCTTGCCGCCGCTCGATTCCTTGAATACCTCTAAACGCGTACACGCCATTGTCCGCTTTGGGCAAATCTCGGAGTCCGGTACATTTTCTTATGAAATTGAACTTTCGAATGAGGTGCCGCGCTATACTGCTTGCTAAATTGAACCTTGGTTCAATTCGTGTTCTATAAATTGAACTTTGCCAGCAAGGAGGTTCTAGTGGCCCAAGAGACGTTTAGCGATCGCCTGCGACAGGCTATGTCCGATCGCGACGTTCGCCAGTCGGACGTGATCCGCGCATCGGAGATGCTCGGCAAAAAACTCGGCAAGAGTCAGATGAGCCAATATGTGAGCGGCAAGACGATCCCGCGGCGCGATGTGGCTGAGCTGCTCGCCCGTATTATGGAGGTCGATGTTACCTGGCTGCTTGCCGGCGACGCCGATCAAGGCGAGGCATCATCACCCCGCAACGATTCCAAGCCCGAACCCCATCCCTCAGCTCAAATTGCAAGGAGCACCACCATGCGTACTTTTTCTAAATCCACCAAGCTCGATAACGTCCTGTATGACGTGCGCGGCCCCGTCGTCGACGAGGCCGCCCGTATGGAGGACGAGGGCGAGCGCATCCTCAAGCTCAATATCGGCAACCCGGCGCCCTTCGGTTTCCGCACGCCCGATGAGGTCATCAAGGACATGCGCCAGCAGCTGCCCGACTGCGAAGGCTATTCCAACTCGCGTGGCCTGTTCTCCGCGCGCAAGGCGATCATGCAGTATTCGCAGATCAAAGGCCTGCCCAACGTTCAGATGGAGCATATCTACACGGGCAACGGCGTGTCCGAGCTCATTCAGCTTTCGATGAACGCGCTGCTCGACAATGGCGACGAGATTCTGATCCCCAGCCCCGACTATCCGCTCTGGACGGCGTGCGCAACCCTTGCTGGCGGTCATCCCGTACATTATCTGTGTGATGAGCAGGCGGATTGGTATCCCGACCTGGAGGATATGGAGTCCAAGATTACGAGCGCGACCAAAGCCCTCGTCATCATCAACCCCAACAACCCCACGGGTTCTGTCTATCCGCGCGAGGTGCTCGAGGGCATCGTCGAGATTGCACGCAGGCATCAGCTGATGATCTTTGCCGATGAGATCTACGACCGCCTGTGCATGGACGGCTACGAGCACGTCTCGATTGCCTCGCTTGCTCCCGACCTGCCCTGCGTCACCTTTAGCGGCCTTTCCAAGTCGCACATGATCGCGGGCTATCGTATTGGCTGGATGGTGCTTTCGGGCAACCAGCGCTGCATGAGCGACTTCATCATGGGCGTCAACATGCTCTCCAACATGCGCCTGTGCTCCAACGTGCCGGCTCAGTCGATCGTCCAGACGGCGCTCGGCGGCCATCAGTCTGTTAACAACTACATCCGCCCGGGCGGTCGTGTCTACGAGCAGCGCAACTTTGTGTATGAGGCACTCAACAAGATTGACGGCATCTCGGTGGTTAAGCCGCGTGCGGCGTTCTACATCTTCCCCAAGATGGATGTTAAAAAGTTCAACATCACCGATGACGAGCAGTTTGCTCTCGACCTGCTGCACGAGAAGAAGATCCTCATCACGCGCGGTGGCGGCTTTAACTGGGGCGAGCCCGACCACTTCCGTATCGTTTACCTGCCGCGCATGGAAGTGCTCAAAGAGTCCCTCGAAGACCTCGCCGACTTCTTCGATCATTATCGCCAGTCGTAGGGGATTAGGTGCCTGCCGCCGCAAGAATCGAGGCGTCGCAGGATAGACATACGACAGCGAGCGAGCCGCATTTGCGCCAGGGTGACGTGAAATGAAAGGGCGCTGACCTTCTGGTCGCGCCCTCGAAATTGAACGTCAGATTGGCGTGAAT
>CAJLLB010000091.1 GCA_905207425.1 uncultured Collinsella sp. | reverse complement strand
GGGGTGGCATGACCAAAAGGTCTATGCCGCCCCCTTTTCATGCCAATTTGTTCGCTCTGGCGCCCGCTCGCTGGCATTGCTAAAACATCGATGTTACCGTGGTCCAAACTAGTCGTTGGGGGCGTTCTTGTTTGACCAGTCGTTTAAGAACGTCCCCGATGACTATTTGAATTGCTAATTTGTGCGGGTTGTGGTTTTGTGACCTGCTGAAATTAAAGATACTGTACAACTGTACGTTAACTTATCTTCGTAGTATATTGCTACCCGCAAAACTCAGCACCATTGTGCCGTGAGACACTAAAGCGCCTACGTACAATGGTTGTCGATAGTACGATTCGATTCAACGACAGGATGGATGGTCCAAGCGTGAGTCTCGGCAGCAAACTATCCAACGCAAAGGTCTCCTTTGCGATCTTTAAGCGCGACATTAAGCGATTGCTTATGAACCCCGTCGCCTTGGTGGTTACCCTGGGCGTGTGTGTCATTCCCTCGCTATATGCCTGGTACAACATCGTGGCAAACTGGGATCCGTACGGAAACACCCAGGGCATCAAGATTGCCATCGCCAACAATGACCAAGGAACTCAAAACGACCTGGTGGGCGAGCTCAATGCGGGCGACAAGGTTGTCGACCAGCTCAAAGAGAACGATCAGCTGGGCTGGACCTTCGTCGATTCGGCCGCCGATGCCAAAGAGGGCGTCGAGAGCGGTGAATATTACGCTGCCATCGTGATCCCCAAGAACTTCTCTGACAATCTTGTCTCAATGCTCGACGGCAACTACCATCAGCCCAAGCTTACGTACTACGTCAATGAGAAGAAGAGCGCTATTGCGCCCAAGGTCACCGACACTGGCGCCAATACCATCGAGGAGCAGATCAACTCGGAATTTGTCTCTACGGTGGGCGAGACTGTTGCCGGAATCGCGAAAGATGCCGGAGTCGATTTAAAGGACAAAGCGACCCAGACCCAGGATTCGCTGGCTGGTTCGGTGTCCGAAGCGTCTGATACCCTGGGCGAAGTACGCGATTCCATCGGCGATATGAACACCGCCATCGACAAGACAAGCAGCTCGATTGCTTCGGCCGATGCTGCGTTGGCGGGCCTGCAGGGACAGGCGCCTTCGCTAACGCAGGCAATCGCTCAGGGCAATGACCTGCTGGGCGAAGCTCGCACCACGGCTGGCAAGTCCATCACCTCGCTCTCCAAGGCACTTTCGGAGGGCAGCCTTGCACTCACCAAGACGTCAGCCTCCGCGAACGCTGCGATTGGCAAGCTGACGGGTACGGTCACATCTACGACCACCCGCATCGACAACTCGCTCGAGTCTCTCCAAGCGACGATCGATCACAATAAGGCCGTTATCGGGCACTTGGAGATTCTCGTCAATGACACGTCGACAGGTTCCGAGGAAATTGACGCGCGCATTGTATCGACCATCGATTCGCTTCGCGAGCAAAACCAGAAGCTGCAGAGCATCAAGGATGGCCTATCTGCACAGTCGAGCGCCATGGCAAACGACGCTACGGCAATCTCGAACGCGAGCAACGCACTCAACGCGGCAATTCAGACCGGTACGGCTAACCTTGGTCAGGCTCAGACCGATCTGGGGCAGAACGCGCTGCCGAAGGCTTCGAGCGCGCTGGACTCCTTTGCCGCCGTTTCGGGCGATTTGACCGGTATTGTGTCGGGTATGACCCCCACGATTGCGAGCGCGCGTGGCACGCTGGCCCAACTCGATGCGACGCTCAAGCAGGCCAAGACCACGCTGGCCCAGACCGATTCCTCGCTTGCCAAGGTCCAGGACAAGCTTGCAACCGCCGCCAACGACATCGCGGCCCTGCAGACTTCCGAGTCCATGGGCGAGCTGGCTGATCTGATGGGCGTCGATGTCAATGACGTCGCAGATTTCATGGCATCTCCGGTTGAGCTCACGTCTAAGTCGATCTATCCGGTCAAGAGCTTCGGCTCGGGCATTGCTCCTTTCTACACCAATCTGGCGCTGTGGGTGGGCGGCTATGTGCTCATCGCCATCTACAAGCTCGAGGTCGACCGCGAAGGCATCGGCAGCTTTACCGCGCGTCAGGGCTACTTTGGTCGCTGGCTGCTGATGGTGATCCTGGGCGCTTTGCAGGCCATCATCGTTACGGTGGGCGATCTGGTCATTGGCGTGCAGTGCGTCAACCCGCTCCTATTTGTGCTGGGTGGTATCGCCATCTCGTTTACGTACGTCAACATCATTTACGCGCTGTCCACTACGTTTAAGCACATCGGCAAGGCAATCGGCGTCATTCTGGTTATCGTGCAGATTCCGGGTTCATCGGGTATGTACCCCATCGAGATGATGCCCGGCTTCTTCCAGTGGCTGCATCCGCTGCTGCCCTTTACCTACGGCATCAATCTGCTGCGTGAGACGGTCGGCGGCATGTACTCGTTCAACTACCTGTTTAACCTGTGCATTCTGGGGGTGTTCTTGATCGTGGCGCTCTTTATCGGCCTGCAACTGCGTCCGCTGCTGCTCAACCTCAACCTGCTCTTCGATAAGCAGCTTTCCACGACGGGTCTGATGATCTGCGAGTCCAATGACCTGCCGCGCCAGCGCTACTCGCTGCGCACGGCCATGCGTGTCATGCTCGATTCCGATTCGTACCGTCGCGAACTGCTCGATCATGCGGTCGCCTTTGAACATCGCTACCCGTACTACATCAAGGGCGGTTTCGCCGCTGTAGTCGGCGTGCAGGTGCTGCTCTTCGTTCTGTCGACGGTTCTCGATATCGACAACAATGGCAAGATCATTCTGCTGGTCATCTGGATTATCTCGGTCATTGCCATCTGCGGCTGGCTCATCAACATCGAGTACATCCGCGCAAGCCTCAACACCCAGATGCGCATCTCGGCGCTTTCGGATGAGGACCTGCGCCGCGAGATGCGCGAGCACACGGCCGCCATTCCGGCCGCTCGTCACATGTTCGGCTTGAATGCGAGCGAGCGGGGGTCTGAACCCAAGACTCAGATTGTCAGCCAATGCGGTCATCGCGATGCGGTCCATGTGCCCGAGAACGGGGATGACACGTTTGTGATGAATGAAAAGAACGCCCCGCTCGGCAAGCACTCCAAAGGAGGTGAGGCATAAATGAAGAACATCCTGCATCTGTTTAAGCGCGATGTCCAAAACGTGTCTCGCTCCGTAATCGGCTTGGTTGTCGTGATGGGCCTCGTTATCGTACCGTGCCTGTACGCGTGGTTTAATATCGCCGGCAGCTGGGATCCGTACGGCAACACCGGCAATCTTAAGATCGCCGTGGTCAACACCGATGAGGGTTACGAGAGCGATCTGATCCCCGTCGAGGTTAACGTGGGCGAAAACGTGACCGCTACCCTGCGCGGCAACGAGAGCTTCGATTGGGTTGTACTCAACAATCGAGAAAAGGCCATCGAGGGCGTCAAATCGGGCGCATACTATGCGGCTGTCGTTATTCCCAAGACGTTTAGTGCCGATATGATGACGCTCTTCTCGACCGATGTGAAGCATGCCGATATCGAGTTCTACGAGAACCAGAAGGCCAACGCTATCGCACAGATCGTGACCGAGAAAGGGTCGAGCGCCGTCCAGAGCCAGGTTAACGAAACCTTTACCGAGACCATCACGACCATCGGTCTTAAAACCGTGTCCAGCCTGCTCGATTACATGAGCACCGACCAAGTGAGCAACTTTATCGCCAACCTGTCCTCGACGCTGGGCGATTCGGTCCAGGACCTGCAAGACGTTCAGGCCAGCGCAACGTCGCTGGCGGGCATTTTGAGTTCCACGTCCGATTCGCTGACGTCGGCGGGCGGTATGCTCAAGCAGACGGGCACGGTCGATGAGTCGACTAAGCAGCTGATGGAGCATGCCAAGAGCGGTATCGATGATTCCAAAGAAGCGCTTAAGGCGGCAAACGATGCCATCGATGCCGCGATCGATGGAAGTGCGGGTTCGTTCGACAATGTGTCTGCCGAGCTCGCGAAGGCGTTCGATGCCGCGAACCAGCATGTCGACCTTACGGTGTCCCAACTCAACGATGCCGCTGCGGCCCTCAATGCGCGCGCCAAGGATATCGATGCGATGGCCGATCAGCTCCGCAGCTTTGCCGACCAGGTGAGGGATGAGAATTTGAAGGACGGCCTCAAGTCCGCTGCGACGTCGCTGGGCAGAATCGCCGTTGAGTACCGCAATAATGAGAAGGACCTGAAGGCGACCGCGAAGTCTCTCTCCGACAGCATGGCCGAGGTCAACAGCTCGCGTGCCGAGGTCGATCAGGCAATCGCGGATGCCAAGGCTGGTATCTCGGGCGCCAAGTCCGACTACGATTCCACGTTTTCGGTTAAGGCCAAGGAGCTCAAGAAGACCGTCTCGGGGGTTCTGGATTCACTGAATGGTATTTCAAGCGATCTGGATAGCGCCGTTGCAGGACTGACCGATGCGTCCGGCTCGCTGGCAAAGGGTCTGTCCAAAGCCGCAAAGCTGGTCAACAAGGCTTCCGATCAGTTGGGTGAGGCATCGGACAAGATCAGCGCGTTTAAGGACGAGCTTGACGGTGCCCTTATGTCGGACGATCTGGCCACGATCAAGACGATGATCGGCAACGACCCCGAGGGTTTGGCCGCGTCGCTTTCCGGCCCCGTCGCACTCGACCGTAAGCCGGTCTATCCGATTCGCAATTACGGCTCTGCCATGGCGCCGTTCTACACGATTCTGTCGCTCTGGGTCGGTTCGATCGTGCTGGCGGCCATGATGAAGGTGTCGGTTGACGATGAGCTCATCAACGAGCTCATCCCTGTGCGCCTGCACGAGATCTACCTGGGCCGTTACCTGTTCTTTGGCGGTCTGGCACTGCTGCAGGCAACGCTCGTGTGCGCGGGCGACATCCTGTTCTTTGGCATCCAGTGCGACAACCCGCTGCAATTTGTGCTGGCGGGCTGGATCGCGAGTCTTGTGTTCTCCAATATCGTCTATACGCTTACGGTTTCGTTTGGCGATATCGGCAAGGCGCTTGCCGTCGTGCTGCTGGTCATGCAGGTCGGCGGTTCGGGCGGTACGTTCCCCATCGAGATGACCGGTCCCGTGTTCCAGGCGATCTATCCGTTCCTGCCGTTTACCCACGGCATCAACGCCATGCACGCCGCCATGGCCGGTGCCTACCATATGGAGTACTGGATTGAGCTGGGCATTCTGGCGAGTTATCTGATTCCGTCGCTGGCGCTGGGCGTGGTCTTCCGCCGTCCGGTCATCAAAGCCAACGACTGGATTATCGAAAAGCTTGAATCAACCAAATTGATTTAGCGCGGCAATGTGGCGTTGCCGGAACATCGAGGCTTTCCTGCTCGATACTTTAGCGGGCTGGATTGCGGTGCAGCGCTGGTTGTTGCTACAGTAGCGGGGCGTACCGGGGGTCCGGTGCGCCCTGTTTTTATTTGACCATGAGGCGGCACGCAGCCATACGCGTGCGGACACCACGCCCAGATTGAGTGCGAGGATGTTCCATGGCCCAATACGCTGCCAACGAAATCGAAAACATGCCTGATGGCCCTGTGGCCCGTGAGGATTTGGGCGCGGGCGGTATTCCCCGGGGCGCCGGCGCTCGCTCGCCGCTGTTCTGGAAAGTTCTGCTGCTTTCGGTGGCGATTATCTGGGGCTACTCCTTTACCACTATGAAGGACGCGCTCGGCACCATTCCGGTGTTTGAACTGCTCTACGTGCGCTTTCTGCCTGCGGCGTTGGTCATGTTTGTCATCTTCCACAAGCGCATCATCGCGCACCTCAACGCCCGCAACCTGATCGTCGGACTTGGCATGGGCGCACTTATGTGGGCCGCCTACGCCCTGCAGACAGTCGGTCTGGCTCAGACCACGGCGGGCAAGAACGCGTTTTTGACGGGTACGTACTGCATCCTCGTGCCCTTTGCGAGCTATTTCCTGAGCGGCGAAAAGCTCACGCGTTACAACTTGGGTGCCGCATTGCTCTGTCTGGCGGGCATTGGCCTGGTGGCGCTCGATAGCGTCGAGTTCAACATCGGTGATGCCATTACGCTGGGCGGCGCGGTCTTCTTTGCCATCCAGATGTCGGTGACCGCCAAGTACGGCCGCAAGATGGACATCAACGTCATCACGTTTTGGATGTTTGTGGGCAATGGCGTCTTGAGCCTTATCTCGTCGTTGTTGTTCGAGACCCAAGCTCCTGCGTCCGTGTGGACGCCGAGCTTTATCGGCGTGATGGCCTTTCTCTCGGCGGGCTGCACGTGCGTGGCGCTGCTCATCCAAAACGTTGGATTGGCGCACGTCCCAGCCTCGACGGGCTCGCTGCTCCTTTCGATGGAGTCGCCTTCGGGTGTGCTGTTCTCGGTGCTGCTGATGGGGGAGGCGCTCACCTCGCGCCTGCTCGCCGGCTTCGCGCTCATCTTTCTTTCGATTATCTTGAGCGAGACGCATTTCGATTTTTTGCGTCGAAAGCCGCGTCCGCAATTGTAAACAATTTGTTGCGCCGCCTCCCGGGGCGGCATTTTTTATGCGTCGCCCTTAAAGTAGTACCTTGCACTTTACGCTATCAAAGTGCTTGCTGCAAAAACGTTACTGGAGGGCATCTATGGCACCAGCACTGTCCGATCTTCAACCGCAATCAGCGCCCAAGGCCACCGCGGCGGCGCAGACCGCTATCGGCGACGGTCTTGTTGCAGAAGCTCAGGCTTTTGCAGACGAGCTCGCTGCGTGGCGACACGATTTACATCAGATGCCCGAGCTGGGTAATAGCCTCCCGCAGACCTCTACGTATATCCAAGCGCGCCTGACCGAGATGGACATCCCATTTGCTACGCTCGTCGATGGTTCCTGCGTTGTGGGCCTTGTCGGCGCCGGTGCCGCCGCGGCCCAAGGCAATGGCATCTGCACGAATGAGCAGGCCGGTACGGTCATCATGCTGCGTGGCGACATGGACGCCCTGCCCGTTGCCGAGGAATCCGGCGAGCCCTTTGCATCCACCAACGGCTGCATGCACGCTTGCGGTCACGATATGCACGCGACGGCGCTGCTTGGTGCGGCTCGTATGCTCAAAGCGCGCGAGGCAGAGCTTGTTGATGCCAACGCTACGGTCAAGTTGCTGTTCCAGCCGGGCGAGGAAACCTTTGAGGGTGCCCGCGCCGCCATCGCCGACGGTCTGCTGCAGAACCCGCGTCCTCAGGTCGCCTTTGCCATGCATGTCAATAGCCAGTCGCCGCTCGGCCTGGTGCTCTACGGCAGCCCGGCGCTCTCGGGCGTGTACGGTTTTCGTATCACGCTTCAGGGCAAGGGCGGCCATGGCTCGAGCCCCGAGATTTGCATCGACCCCATCACGGCCGGCGTGCATGTGCATCTGGCGCTCCAGGAGCTTATCGCTCGCGAAGTGCCGGCGGCCAAGGAGGTCGCACTGACCGTGGGTAAGTTTGCCGGTGGCCAAGCGGCCAACGTCATCCCAGATACCTGCGTGCTCGAAGGCACGCTGCGCGGCTTTGACGTCGAGCTCATGGAGCACCTCAAGACCCGCATCGCGGAGGTCGTAAACGGCGTTGCCACAACATATCGTACGTCGGCGACCATCGAGACGCTTTCGGATGTTCCGCCGCTTGTACTCGACAGCGATATGACTCAGGTGTCGCTTGGCTACGTGGGCGCAGTGCTGCCCAAGGCGGCTTTCTTGCCGCTTTTCCATGCCATGGCGAGTGAGGACTTCGCGCTTATCTCGAGCGAGATTCCGAGTGCGTACTTTACCGTGGGCGCGGCCGTAACCGACACGGACGAACACTTTGCCCAGCACCATCCCAAGGCACGTTTTAACGATGCCGAGCTGCCGCTCGGTGCTGCGGCTTATACCGCCGTCGCTTTGGGCTATATCGCCGACCACCGGTAGCACCCAACCTTGCCTTTCAAGCCTGCGGGCATGGCCGTAAGGCCTATGCCCTTGTCTTTCAAGGCAATCTTGGGCACTACCGGCGCCCGGCGCCGGCTATTCGTTTGTTAAATAAGGAGCAGTATGTCCCAGCAGCGTAAGTTCTTCCCCGGCTGGCTCGTGGTGACCTCCGGCTTCGTGATCATGGCCACGTGCTACACGATTTTCGTCAACTGCATGAGCCTG
>CAJLLB010000090.1 GCA_905207425.1 uncultured Collinsella sp. | reverse complement strand
CGGGCACCTCCTCGCAGGCACATTTATTCACCTGCTTAAAGGCCTTGAACATACCGCGCGTCTTGCCGAGCTGCTTGCCCAGTGCGCGGCTGCCCTTGTCCACGGCGACCGAGCCCTTGTCATCGAGCACCTTGGCGCCCTTCTTGACCTTATCGCCCACCACGACGCTTGCCTCGGCAGCCTTTGCGGCGGCACCGCCCGAATACCCGAGCGACTTGACCTCGTCCGAAACGATCATCGCGCCGTCCGCATAGCCGCGCAGCATCGTCGGCGGCATCTGCGTGTCGCCCACCAGCACACTCGAGGCGGTGCCGGCGGTCACGTAGAACGTCTGCACGACACCCGAACGCGGCTTGAACTCCACATCCGAGCAATAGCCCACGACATCGCCCGACTCCGTGCGCACGTCCATGCCAACCCAGATAATGCAATCGTCCAGGTTGATGTCGAGGCGCTTGGCCGCAGCGGTATCGTAGGTGCCCTTGACGTCGTCAACTGCGATGGCGCCCTCATAGACGCCAATGGCATCGAGCGCCACAAATCGGTCAGGGCGCTCGATCATACCCGCGATATCGGACTGGCGAACCATAAAGCCCACCACGCGCGTACCGCCCGGGGTAAAGACCGGAAAGTGAATCTTGCCGAGCTTTTTAGGGCCGCGCGGCGTGCCGTCTTTTTTGGTGCGCTTATCCTCGGTAGGCTTGCGATAGATCTTGGCGCCGACAAAATCCCCGGCGCGCATTATGCCTCGGTCGAAGGCTCCGCGGCCTCGGCGTCGGCCTCGACGGCGTTTTCGACCACGACATCGGCGGCGGGCGTCACGTTGCCGCCCGAGATAGCGTCGTTGAGCTGCTCTCGCAGCTGGTCCATGCGCTCGCGGGCAAGGTCGACCTTGGCACGCAGGTCATCGGTCTTGGCGTCGACCATCGGGCCAAAATCGTTGACCGCGGCGCGGGCCTCCTCGGCACCGTGCTCGTAGGTGTCGCGCATGTTATCCCAGGCGTCGTTGGCGATATCGGCAGCCATGGCGCGGGTCTCGGCGCCCGAGCGCGGAGCCAGGGCGACGCCGATGATGGCGCCGGCGGCAGCACCGAAGAGCGCACCCGAGATAAAGTTGAAAGTCTTACCCATGTTCATTCCTCTCCTGCGGGCACCTCGGCGCCCACCGTTTGAATGCTGTCCATTATACCCGCAGCACAGCGCTTGCCGTCTTGTTCATCTGCGTACGGTAAAGGCGCAGGTACATGATGGTGATAAGCGGGTGAGCCTACTCCTGCGGCACGGCCGGCATGGCCATCGTGGCGGCCGGGTCCTCGCCGGCGCCGTCAACGAGCGGCAGCGCTCCCTCGTGCACGGGGGCAACCGGAGCCGTCGCCGCGCCACCGTAGACGGCAGCGGGGGCCTCGTGGCTTTCGGCGGTCGCGCCCTCGGTATCGATTGCCTCCTGCGGTTCGTCGTCAAAGCTCGGGACGCCCTGGGGCTCCGCGGGCTCGGGCTCGGAAGCCGCCTCGGCAGGTGCCTCGTCGACAGGCTCGACGGCAGTCTCGGCAGGCGCCTCGTCCTCGGTCGCGTCCCCGGCCTCGCCCTCGGCGTTCGCGGCGGCGACGGCCTCGTGCGGGTCCTTGCCCTCGGCCTCGGCACGCATGCCCAGTACCAGGTTGCGCAAACCCGCGACCGTACCGTCCACATCGGGAGCGGGCTGGTCGGCATGCAGATAGGCCCAATCCATCATAAAGGTCGCCGAAGACAGCGCGCCGATGGCCAGCGCGTCATCGGGACACGAAAGCTCGACCTCAAAGACGCGCTCATCGTGCTCGCTCACGCGAGTGCGGCCGCACGAAATGCTGCCAGCAAGACCGGTCTCGTTCATGAGCTCTACCGTCACGTGCTCCAGCAGATGGCAAAGCTCGGTCTGGCCCATGCAGTCCTGGAACTCGCGACCGGAATCGCCCAGGCACAGGTGCTTGGCAATCGCGGGTACCAGGTAGTACACGCGCGCCGTGGCCTCGATGTCCTCCGAGGTCATGAGCGGCATGCCGGGGTTTACCAGCACATGCGCGCAGATCTTGTCCTCGCTGACGGTGACCTTAAGGATGTTGAACAGGCCTGCCATAACTCTCCCCTACTCTTCCTTGCCCTACTCGTCGCCGTCGTGCGGGTCCGCAGAGCCCGCACCCGACGCCGCCGGCTTATCTGCCAAGGACTCGGAATCCTTCTTATCGGTTTCGGCCGGAGCGATCACGCGAATGAGCGAGATGCGCTGGCCACGCATCGACTGCACCTTAAACTTGTACCCCGCGACCTCAAACACCTCTCCGATGTCGGGTACCGAGTCGCAAAGCTCCAAAATCCAGCCGGCGATGGTCTCATAATCATCGCTTTCCTCGAGCGGCCAACCAAGCTCAATCGCGTCATCGCACGAAAAACGCCCATCGACGAGCCACTCGCGGCGCGAAAGGCGCGTGAGGTACTTGTTGTCGGGGTCGAACTCGTCCTCGATCTCGCCCACGATCTCCTCGACGATGTCCTCGATGGTGATGATGCCGGCCGTGCCACCGTACTCGTCCACGACCACTACGATCTGGTCGTGCGAGGTCTGCATCTCGGACAGCAACGGCAGGATGTCCTTGGTGTCGGGCACAAAGGTGGCGTCGCGCAAAAAGTCGGCGATGGGCTGGTCGCCCTTGCCGTCGAGCGAAGGCTGGATCAGATCCTTGATGTGCGCGATGCCGGCGACGTTGTCGGGATCCTCGTGATAGACGGGGATGCGGCTAAAGCCGGTCTGGCGCATGGTGGACAGCACGTCGGCGACCGTCTCGTCGTCCTCGCACATGGTAGTGTCCACGCGCGGCACCATGACCTCGCGGGCAACGGTGTCGCCCAGGTCGAAGATCTCGTGGATCATGCGCTTTTCCTCGTCGAGCAGGTCGTCCTGCTCCGAGACCATGTACTTAATCTCTTCCTCCGAGACATTCTGGCGGTCGTCGGCGCTCTTGATGCGCAGGATGCGGGCCAGACCATCGGAGCAAGCGCCGGTCAGCCACACGAGCGGACGGGCGATCTTTTGGAACACGGAGAGCGGTCCCACGACCTGCTTGGACACGCCTTCGGCGTTGGCCAGGCCGATGCGCTTGGGCACGAGCTCGCCAATTACGATGGAGAGGAAGGCGACCGCAACGGTGATGATGACCGGCGCCAGACCGCGCGCGATGGCAGAGAGCGGCGCGATGCCAAAACTCATGAGCCATGTGGCAAGCGGGTCGGACAGGCTCGTCGAGGCGACGGCGGACGAGGCGAAGCCCACGAGCGTGATGGCGACCTGGATGGTGGCGAGCAGCTGGTCGGAATCGGCGGCCAGCTTAATGGCGCGCTCGGCGCGTTTGTCGCCTTCCTCGGCCTCGTGCTCCAGCACGGCGCGCTTTGCCGTGGTGAGCGCCATCTCGGACATGGAGAAGTAGCCGTTGATGAGGGTCAAAACGAGGGTGGTGATAAGGGAGATGGTTATGTCCATCGGGAGTTTCTCGAACCTCCAAGATTCGGGACGTTAGGGTAAAACGTTGATGACAGATACGGCAATTGCACCGGCGCCCAAACGAGGACGCGGGCGCGCGGACATGGTCGCTAGATTACGAAGAGGATCACCGCCATGAACTGGAAGATGCTGCCGGCGAGCACCCACAGGTGAAACACGCTGTGCAGATAGCGCACGTTTTTGGCGATATAGAACGGCACGCCCGCGGTGTAGCACACGCCGCCGACGGCGAGCAGGGCAAGTGCCACGGGGTTGAGCAGCGACACAAGTTCGGGCAGCTTAAAGACAACGAGCCAGCCCATCAGCAGGTAGACCAGGCCGCTTACCCAATGCGGTTGACGCTCGCGCATAAAGCACTCGAGGGCGATGCCGATGATGGCGATGGCCCATACGGCAAAGAACAGCGCGGGGCCGCCGTCGTTTGCGAGCGTGATAAGGCAAAACGGGGTATAGCTGCCGGCTATGAGCAGGTAGATGCAGCTATGGTCGATGATGCGAAACACGCGCTTGGCGCGCGCGGGCTGAATCGCGTGGTAGAGCGTGGAGGCTAGGTATTCGAGGATAATGCTGACGCCATAGACAATTGCCGCGGCCATATGGGCTGGGCCTCCGCCGCGCAGGGCAGCGAATACGATCAGGAGCACCAGGCCCGCGATGCCCAGCAGGCAGCCGACACCGTGGGTGACGGAGTTCATGATCTCCTCGCCCACCGTGTAGTGTGGAACGGCCGCGGTCTTGGGTCGCGGCTTAGAACTGTCGCTCGAATCGGACATGCCGGTTACATCCTCCAACGTAAAGAGTTCTCAACACTATATCAAAGCGTCTAGGTACGTGCGAAATTTGCACCATACGTGACCCTTTGTTTACCCATTCTTTGCCTGTTGACGCATCAACGGCGAACGTCCATAATGCGCTTGCATTAAATGTTGATGTATTAACATCTTATAGGAAAGCTTCTTATGTCTCAAAACGCACGTTCCCATCGAAAGCTCAAGATAGCCGGCGTCGTTGCGCTGGTGCTCGTTGTCGCGCTGCTGGGGTTTGCCGGCAACTTTTTGTTTGACTTTGCCCTGAATCCCCAAGCGCCCTACACCATGAAGATGATGCAGGATAGCAAGAACGACAAAGAAGGCGAGCAGCCGGATGCCGAGGAAACCGAGGCGCGGGCGTGGTTTAAAGAGAATCGCGAGAGCAGCAGCCTCACCGCAGATGACGGAACCGAACTTGCCGCTTGGTATTTTGCCGCCTCGGAGAACACCCACGATTACGCCGTCTGCCTGCATGGATATACCAACGAGCCCATCGGCATGGCCCGATACGCCAAGCGCTTCCACGACCGCGGCATGAACGTGCTCGCGCCTGCCGCCCGCGCCCACGAGCGCTCCGGCGGCGACTATATCGGCATGGGCTGGCCCGAGCGCCTCGATGTCGTTGCATGGATTGGGCGGATCGTCGCAGCTGACCCCGAGGCGCGCATCCTGGTCTTTGGCGAGTCGATGGGTGCGGCAACCGCCATGAACGTCGCGGGGGAATCTCTGCCCGCAAACGTGAAATGCATTATCGAGGACTGCGGTTATACGAGTGTTTGGGACGAGTTTTCTCTGCAGCTCAAGGACGTGTTCGGCCTGCCCAGCTTTCCCTTGCTCGATGTAGCAGACTTGGTGTGCAACGTGCGCGCGGGCTACGACTTTCATAAGGCGAGCAGTGTGGAGCAACTCAAACACGCGACGGTTCCCATGCTGTTTATCCACGGCGACCAGGACACCTTTGTGCCGTACGACATGCTCGACCAAAACTACGACGCGTGCGCCAGCAAAGTCAAGCAAAAGCTCACCATCCATGGCGCCACCCACGCCAAGAGCGCGCAAGTTGACCCCGAGCTCTACTGGAACACAGTCAACAACTTCCTCGACGAGTATTTTTAGGCAAAAAGCAACGTCTGGGGCTTTATCTGACCCCCTATTTTCGAAAGTATGCGGCAAAATCTGGAACTGCCGACCAGACCGCAGTTTTACCAACAATTTATCAGGGGTTTTGTTGCCAAAAAACGTCGTGTGCTCGGCGGTCTCGAAATTTGCCGCATACTTCCGAAAAGCCGCCCGTGAGCGCTGTGCCCACGGGCGGCTTTTGCTCTACTTGCGCCAGAAAAGCGCTTCATTTGTCCAATAACTAGGCGCTACTTGACCTCGATGAGCTCGTACTTGCTCGTGCCCAGGCCGATCTTCTCGGCGTGTGCGATACAGGCGCGCCAGTCGGTGTCGGGATGCGTGATGCAGAAGGGGTCCTTGGCCTGCTCGCCCTCCAGATGCTCGTGATTGTGCTCCATCTTAGCCGCGCTATCGGTGAGCTCGGTGTTGGGCAGCGGCTCGGACGCCATGACGGCATCGGCACAGGCCTGGTCGATGGCGACCGGGTCGAAGCTCGCGAACATGCCGATATCGTTGACGATAGGCGTGTCGTTTTCGGGATGGCAATCACAGTTGGGGCTGATATCCATGGCAAGCGAGATGTGGAAGCTCGGGCGGCCGTCGACGACGGCCTTGGTGTACTCGGCGATCTTGCAGTTGAGCACGTCGGCCGCAGCGTCATAGCCGGGCTTGATGCAGTCCTGGTTGCATGCCGCAATGCAGCGTCCGCAACCCACGCAGCGATCGTGGTCGATGGCGGCCACGTGCACCGTGCGGGTGTTGCCGTTGGCAAGCTCGCGCTCGCGGGTATCGTCAAACGAGATGGCGTTGTGCGCACAGATCTTTTCGCAGGCACGGCAGCCAACGCAGTGCTCGGTCGCGACGTTCGGCTTGCCGGCGGCATGCTGCTCCATCTTGCCGGCACGGCTGCCGCCACCCATGCCCAGATTCTTCATGGCGCCGCCAAAGCCGGCCTGCTCATGGCCCTTAAAGTGGGTGAGGCTAATCACGATATCGGCATCCATGAGTGCCTGACCGATCTTGGCCTCGCGCACGTACTCGCCGCCCTCGACCGGGACGAGCGCCTCGTCGGTGCCCTTGAGACCGTCGGCGATGATGATCTGGCAACCCGTGGCATACGGAGTAAAACCGTTCTGGTAGGCGGTGTCGATGTGCTCGAGCGCGTTTTTGCGGCTACCCACATAGAGCGTGTTGCAGTCGGTGAGGAAGGGCTTGCCGCCCAGCTCCTTCACGACATCCGCGACGGCGCGAGCGTAGTTGGGGCGCAAAAAGCTCAGGTTGCCCAACTCGCCAAAGTGAATCTTGATGGCGACGAACTTGTTCTCAAAGTCGATCTGCTCAATTCCGGCGTGACGGATGAGGCGCTTGAGCTTGTCGAGCTGGCTCTCGCGAGCATGCGTGCGCAGGTTGGTGAAGTACACCTTAGCGGGTGCTGCGGGTGCAGTTGCGGTCATAGATCTATCCCCTCGGTCTATATGGCGTTACAGACATAAGAGGATGGTACCCGCTGAAGTAGGGTCAAAGTCAAGCGCGAAACCTAGTCGTTGGGGACGTCCCTTTCCTGCCGGGCGGCGAAAGAATGTCCCCAGCGACTAGTCTTTTAGAAACGTCCCCGATGACTACTCTTGGACTTTGAGGGCTTCGGCCAGACTGACGCGCTTGATAGAACGCGTGTGTAGCAGCGCCACGACCAGGTAGGTCGCAAAGCCAATGCCCACGCACGCCGCCATGGACCAAGCGGGCACGTAGATCTCGATATTGCCGTTGTAGGCGAGGAGCATCGAGCGGAAGATGGCCGTGAGCGAGCCAATAATGACCGGCAGGCTTAGCACGAGCGACACCACCACGCACAGTGTGATCGAGCGGATGTACAGATGCGAGATCTCGCTATCGCGATAGCCAAAGACTTTCATGTAGCTGATCGAACGGGCGCTATGGTCGATCACAGCCTTGGTCAGCAGGTACATAAACAGCAGGAAGATAAACACCGCAAGCCCGACCATCATGCCGATCATTTTGCTCATCATGCCGATGAACTGATCGCCCACGGCGCGCATGTCGTCGGGTGTGGTGTCGCCGGCAAAGTAACGCGCATCGAGGTCGAGCTTCTCGTCGCTCACATAGCCGTTAAAGTAGGCGGCGTCGTTGTCGAACAGCTCGTTAAAGTCTTCGATACTCATATAGATATTCATGTCCGACTTGGAGCCCCAGGCACAATCCTTGCCCGCGTACTCAAGGGAATAATGCTCACCCTCGTACTTGTCGCCGAGCGTGACCTTCTGACCCTCGCTCCAGCCAAACTTGTCGAGCAGACCGCCGCCAAAGACGACGCGCCCATCGCCGACGTTGAGGTCTTTCCAATAGCGCGAATCGGGCGAGATGCCGTAGACGGAAATCGTCTCCTGACCATTACCATCACCGCGGTCGTATTGCAGCTGGTAAACGGCATATTTCTCGGCCTGCGCGATTGCGCCCGCGCCGTTGTCGGTCGTATTGACCGGGTGAATATCGTCGTTGTCAGTGTCAATCTTGGAGGCTTTGTCGATCAGGTCGATAGCCTCATCGCGGTTGCAGCCGAGGGCATCGGCAAGATCGTCAAGGCGCGCGTAGAGCACATCCTTCTTGTCCTGGACCTTGGCAAACGCATCCTGCGCTACGGCCAGGCTCTCGGCAGACGGAGATGCGGTCG
>CAJLLB010000089.1 GCA_905207425.1 uncultured Collinsella sp. | reverse complement strand
CCCCTCTTCCGATCGCGGGCAGTTTGGCCAAATGTCGTCAGTTCTGGGGCTTGCGCTCCGGATACTTGGCGGTATAGCCCTCGATGTGGAGTGTCGAGGCGATGATTTCCTTGACCGTCTCGTCGGGCACATCGGGGTGTGTGCGGATATACATCAACAGCCCCATGATGAGGGTGTAGAACGTCTCGTAGACATGGTCGATGCGCAGGTCATGATGGGCGACAAAGTCAACCACGGTGGTGTCGCAAATGTATTGCGCCACGCGCTGGACTACGTTGTGCAGAAAGCCGCCGTAGAGTGCGCCGCTGCTCGAGGTGAGCGTGCTCGGCAGCTCGTGGCCGCTCACGACCAGGCGCTTAAAGAGCGGGGCGACGGTGTCGAGCGCGCCTTCGATGTCGCCAACCGTGCGGCTGGCGTTCCACTGCTCGAGCTCGGAGATAAAGCCGTCGATCGCCTCGTCCATGACAGCGGTGACGGCGGCGTCCATATCGGCAAAGTAGTGGTAGAACAATGAACGCGTGCAGCCGGCTCGTTTGGTCACGGCCGATACCGATAGGTGGGACACGCCCAGCTCGGAGCTTACGGTGCGCACGGCATCGAGGATCTCGCGACGGCGTTCGTCGCCCGTCAGGCGCTTTGCCGCACTATCGGATGCGGGGACGGCATCGACCACAGAGGTATCTGCTGTGTTGTCGCCCATGTTTTGCCGCCTTCCATCCTCTTTTGCCTGACCGTTCGCCTAACAGTCTTGAATATTGTTGACGGTTCGTCAATACTATTTTTGACACAATGTCAACTAATGGCGGGTGAACGGCATGGGGGCATGTCCGGCCTGCAAAAAAGAGGGGCGCTGCGGCCTCGTCGGGCTGCGGCAAGAGAAGGGACAACCATGATTCTCAACGGACCGGGGATTAGCTACACCGAGCCCGATATCGGCGCGGAGTTCGTGCCGCCGCTGCCGGAGCATCCGCGCGAGGCCATTGTCAAGCTGTGTGAGCACTGCACCAACCGCCTGCTGCATCGCGACGAGCTGCTGGGCTACGAGTACTGGTCGTTTGCCGAGGCCGCAACCGACGAGCAGGCCGAAGTGCTCTGCAAGATGAAGATGCGCCGTCCCTATACGCTGCCCGAGATGGTCAAGCTCACCGGCATGCCCGAGGCCGATATCGAGAAGATGCTCGACGACATGAGCTACACGGGTCTGCTTGAGTACAACTGGGAAAACCCCGAGCGCGCCAAGCAGTGGGTACTGCCCATGCTGGTGCCGGGTTCCGCCGAGTTCCTCAACATGCGCGTGAGCCAGCTCGAGGAGCACCCGGTCTATGCCAAGTTCTTTGAGCAAGCGTCCAAGGGACCGCTGTCCAAGGCCACGCCGATGGTGCCGCCCGGAGGCGCCGGTATCGGCATGCACGTCATTCCGGTCGAGAAGGCCATCGATGCCGCGAGCACGTCGGTGCCGATCGAGCATATCGAGCATTGGCTCGACAAATACGATGGCAAGTATGCCGCCAGCACCTGCAGCTGCCGCGCGAGCCGTCGCGTGATGGGAGAGGGCTGCGCCGACGACCCGGCCGATTGGTGCATCGCCGTGGGCGATATGGCCGACTACGTGGTCGAGACAGACCGTGGCCATTACGTGACGCGCGACGAGGTCTACGACATTTTGCGCCAGGCCGAGGACAACGGCTTTGTGCACCAGATCACCAATATCGACGGCGAGAACAAGATCTTCGCCATCTGCAACTGCAACGTCAACGTGTGCTACGCCCTGCGCACCTCTCAGCTGTTCAACACGCCCAACCTGTCGCGCTCGGCCTATGTCGCCAAGGTCGAGAAGGACAAGTGCGTTGCCTGCGGTCGCTGCGTTGAGGTGTGCCCGGCCGGCGCCGCCAAGCTGGGCCAAAAGCTCTGCAGCAAAAAGGCCGGCGGACAGGTACCCGAGTATCCGCGCCAGGAGCTGCCCGATGCCACCAAGTGGGACCACACCAAGTGGTCGCCCAACTACCGCAACGATAACCGCATCGAGACGCATGAGTCCGGCACCGCGCCCTGCAAGACGGCCTGCCCCGCGCACGTTGCCGTTCAGGGCTATCTGAAGCTTGCGGCGCAGGGCCGCTACGACGAGGCACTGGCACTCATCAAGCGCGAGAACCCGCTGCCCGCTATCTGCGGCCGTGTGTGCAACCGCCGCTGTGAGGATGCCTGCACCCGCGGTCGTGTGGACGCCGCCGTGGCTATCGACGAGGTCAAGAAGTTCATCGCCCAGCGCGATCTGGACGCAGCGACCCGCTATGTCCCGCCCGTGGTGACCCCGACGCGTGCCGGCGGCTTCGACCAGAAGATCGCCATCATCGGTGCCGGTCCGGCCGGCCTGTCCTGCGCTTTCTACCTGGCCGAGAAGGGCTACAAGCCCGTCGTGTTCGAGAAGAACGAGCGCCCGGGCGGTATGCTCACTTACGGTATTCCCAGCTTTAAGCTGCAGAAGGACGTTATCGAGGCCGAGGTCGAGGTTATTCGCCTGATGGGTGCCGAGTTCCGCTATGGCGTGGAGGTCGGTCGCGACGTGACGCTCGACGAGCTGCGCGAGCAGGGCTTTAAGGCCTTTTACGTTGCCATTGGCTGCCAGGGCGGCCGCCTTGCCGGCATTCCGGGCGAGGATGCCGAGGATGTGACCGTGGCCGTCGACTTCTTGCGCGAGGTCAACAGCGGCAAGATTGACGCGCTGCCCGGCCGCACCATCGTGGTGGGCGGCGGCAACGTTGCTATCGATGTCGCGCGCAACGCCTGCCGTCTGGGCTCTGAGCATGTTGAGATGTTCTGCCTGGAGAGCGAGGCCCAGATGCCCGCCAGCGAGGAGGAGCGTCGCGAGGCCATCGAGGACGGCGCGCACATCAGCTGCGGTTGGGGCCCCAAGCAGGTCCATCTGGACGAGGCCGGTCATGTGCGCGGCATCACCTTTAAGCGCTGCACGCGCGTCTACGATGACGAGGGGCGTTTTGCGCCCGAGTACGACGAGAACGACCTGCGCCGCGTCGATGCCGACCGCGTGGTCATGTCCATCGGCCAGTCCATTGTGTGGGGCGACCTGCTGGCTGGCTCCAAGGTGGAGCTTGGCCGCGGTCAGGGTGCCCTTGCCGATCCTCAGACCTACCAGACCGCCGAGCCAGACATCTTTGTGGGCGGCGACGTCTACACCGGTCCGAGTTTTGCCATCGATGCCATCGCCGCCGGTCACGAGGCTGCGGTGTCCATCCATCGCTATGTGCAGCCGGGGTCCACGCTCACCATCGGCCGCAACCAGCGCCGCTACACCGCGCTCGACCGCGACGATGTCGTGATCGAGAGCTACGACAACGCGAGCCGCGAGGTTGCCCACGTGGACCGCGAGCGCGAGAAGGCCGCGCCGTTTAGCGAGTACGTTGAGACCTTTACCGAAGAGCAGGTGCGCGCCGAGACCGCCCGCTGCCTGGGCTGCGGCGCCTCGATCGTCGACCCCAACAAGTGCATCGGCTGTGGCCTGTGCACCACCAAGTGCGCGTTTGACGCCATCCATCTGGATCGCGACCGCCCCGAGTGCTCAACGATGGTCAAATACGAGCAAAAGCTCCCCAGCCTGGGCAAGTACGCACTCAAGCGTGCCATCAAGATCAAATTCGGTCGCAAGTAAGTAGTCATAACGGGAACGGCGGAAGGAATATAAAAGTGCACGAGCTCGGAATCGTCTATCACATCATTCGCGATGTCGAGAATGTGGCGCGCGCCAATGGCGTGCGTCGCGTTTCGAGCGTGACGTTGCTGCTGGGCGAGGTCTCGGGCGTCGTTCCCGACTTGCTGCTCGACGCTTGGCGCTGGGCAGCAGATAAAAAGCCTATCACCGAGGGCTCGGAGCTTATCGTGGAGCCCGTTGAGGCCGTGACACATTGCGAGGCGTGCGGCCGCGACTACGCGACGGTCGAGTACGGAAAGACCTGTCCCCATTGCGGTAGCGGCGAGACTTATCTGCTGCAGGGCCAGGATGTCATGATCAAGCAGATCGAG
This sequence comes from uncultured Collinsella sp., assembly GCA_905207425.1. Taxonomy (GTDB): domain Bacteria; phylum Actinomycetota; class Coriobacteriia; order Coriobacteriales; family Coriobacteriaceae; genus Collinsella. The sequence continues at coordinate 4,114 of CAJLLB010000089.1, read as the reverse complement.
ACCCCCGACGAGAACCTGGCAGACGCTACCCCTGATGGTCCCGCTGCTCCTGACGCCGTCGACGCCGCCAACCCCCTCCACATCGCCTAACTTAGTCATTGGGGACGTTCTTAAACGACTAGTCATTAAAGAACGTCCCCAATGACTATTCTTTTTTGACGGTTTGCTAAAGCATAACTAACGAAATTAGTCAAGTCACGTCTGTTTAAACAAAATATCGAAGAGTCAAGCAGGTTCTTATCCGATTTAAATCGGTATTAGTGAATGCTGTGCCTGTATCTGTTTTCTAAGATGGTCAAACTAATTATGTTTAGCGAGGAATAGCTGAAAACCAGCGATGTAACCAACTTGTAACAAAAGCATGACGTTTAAACAAATAATCCAACCATTCACATTTTTTCCTATAATTTTGCCACACTTGCGGCTATACTCTTTTTTGTCGTGTAGGAAATACGTAGACAAAAAGGAGGTTATGTGATGGTAAGTATTGTTCTTGCTAGCCATGGTGACTTGGCGGCTGGAATCAAGCAGACGGGCTCGATGGTCTTTGGCGATCAGCCGTCTGTGGCCGTGGTCTCGCTCGAGCCGAGCATGGGCCCCGACGACTTCCGTGCTAAGGTCGAGGAAGCAGTCGCTTCCTTCGACGACCAGGAGCAGGTACTCTTCCTCGTTGATCTGTGGGGCGGCACGCCGTTCAACCAGATCAGCGGGCTCATCGAGGGCCACGATTCCTGGGCTATCGTCACCGGTGTCAACCTGCCTATGCTCATCGAGGCATATTCGCAGCGCTTTGACGCAAAGAACACTGCACATGCGATCGCAAAACATCTCGTGACTGAGGCTAAGGCTGGCGTGCGCGTCAAGCCCGAGTCTCTGGAGCCCGAGGAGAAGAAGCCGGCTGCGGCCGCCGCTGCTCCTGCAGGCGCCATCCCTCCGGGAACGGTTATCGGCGACGGGCATATCAAGATTGCCCACGTCCGTATCGACACCCGTCTGCTGCATGGTCAGGTGGCCACCACGTGGACCAAGCAGATCAACCCCAACCGCATCATCGTGGTTTCCGACGGCGTTGCTCACGACGAGCTCCGCAAGACCATGATCGAGCAGGCTGCCCCTCCGGGAGTCCATGCCAACGTCGTGCCTATCAAGAAGATGGCCGAGGTCGTCAAGGACACGCGTTTTGGTGACACCAAGGCCATGCTGCTCTTCGAGAACCCGCAGGATCTGCTCAAGGCCATCGAGGCCGGCGTCGACATCAAGGAAGTCAACATCGGTTCCATGGCTCACTCCAAGGGCAAGGTCGTCGTCACCAACGCTGTCGCTATGGGCGATGACGACGTTAAGACCCTCGAGGCCCTCAAGGCCAAGGGCGTCAAGTTCGAGGTCCGCAAGGTTCCTTCGGATGCCTCCGAGGATCTCGACGCCATGTTGAAGAAAGCTAAGGCCGAACTGGCCGCTCAAGCATAGTAAAGGAGGGTCCGATACATGTCTGCAATCACTATTCTGCTTGTTGCGATTGTCGCGTTGCTTGCCGGTATGGAAGGCATTCTGGATGAGTTCCAGTTCCATCAGCCGCTCGTGGCATGCACGCTTATCGGTCTCGTAACCGGTCACCTTCAGGAGGGCATCCTCCTGGGCGGTTCGCTCCAGATGATGGCCCTTGGCTGGGCTAACGTCGGCGCCGCCGTCGCGCCTGACGCCGCTCTGGCCTCGGTCGCTTCTTCGATCATCATGGTGCTCGCCCTCAACGGCGGCGCCACTGATTCGGCCAAGGCCGTTACCGCGGCCATCGCCGTCGCCGTCCCGCTGTCGGTCGCTGGTCTGTTCCTGACCATGATCTGCCGTACCATTGCTACCGCTATCGCTCACGCCATGGACGGTTGCGCCGAGAAGGGCGACTTCTCTGGCATCGAGCGCTGGCAGTACGCTGCCATCCTCATGCAGGGCCTTCGTATCGCCATCCCGGCAGTACTTCTGTGCATCATCCCGGCCGAGGCCGTTACCAACGCGCTTAACGCTATGCCCGACTGGCTGTCCGGCGGCATGGCTGTCGGCGGCGGCATGGTCGCTTCCGTCGGTTACGCCATGGTCATCAACATGATGGCCACCAAGGAGACCTGGCCGTTCTTCATCCTCGGCTTTGTCCTTGCTGCCATCCCTCAGCTCACGCTGATCGCCCTTGGCCTCATCGGCATCTCCCTTGCCCTCATCTACCTTGGCCTTAAGGATCTGGCCAAGCAGGGTGGCGGCATGGGCGGTGGCTCCGGCGACCCGCTCGGCGACATTCTGAACGATTACGAGTAGGAGGGGAGTGATACATATGGCAGAGAACAAGATTCAGCTCACCAAGGCTGACCGCAAGAAGGTTTGCTTCCGTCATCAGTTCCTTCAGGGCTCGTGGAACTACGAGCGTATGCAGAACGGCGGCTGGTGCTTCGCAATGATCCCTGCGATCAAGAAGCTCTACACCAGCAAGGATGACCAGATTGCCGCTCTTAAGCGTCACCTGGAGTTCTATAACACCCACCCCTATGTTTCCGCCCCCGTCATTGGCGTTACCCTCGCTCTCGAGGAGGAGCGCGCCAACGGTGCCCCGATTGACGATGTCGCCATTCAGGGCGTCAAGGTCGGTATGATGGGCCCGCTCGCCGGCGTCGGCGACCCCGCCTTCTGGTTCACCCTTCGCCCGATTCTGGGCGCTCTGGGCGCTTCCCTGGCCCTGTCCGGCAGCATCGCCGGTCCGCTGCTGTTCTTCTTCGCGTGGAACATCATCCGTTACGCTTTCCTGTGGTACACGCAGGAGTTTGGCTACAAGGTCGGCTCCTCCATCGCCAAGGACCTCTCCGGCGGTCTGATGGGCAAGGTTACCGAGGGTGCTTCCATCCTGGGTATGTTCATCATCGGCGCCCTGGTCGAGCGCTGGGTGTCCATCTCCTTCACCCCGGTCGTCTCCAAGGTCACGCAGTCTGCTGGCGCCTTTATCGACTGGGCTAACCTGCCCTCCGGTTCTGAGGGTGTCAAGGAAGCACTGACGATGTATAACTCCATCGGTGCTAACGCCCTTGATCAGGTGAAGGTCACCACGCTTCAGGCCAACCTCGATCAGCTCATCCCCGGCCTTGCCGCCGTGTGCCTGACCCTGCTGGTCTGCAAGCTCCTCAAGAAGAAGGTCAGCCCGATCGTCATCATCCTGGCTCTCTTCGCCATCGGCATCATCGGTCGCGTCTGCGGCTTCATGTAAGCACGTTTCGGCTTAAGACCGAGAATTGCTAGGCAAGGGCTTTTGAGCCATTGAAACGGACCGCACCCGGTGGGTACACTGGATGCGGTCCGATTGTTTTATTTGGAGGGCGAGGCGCGCATGGCGCAATCTCAGAACAGCACGGTCGATCTGGCAACGCCGGCAACCTGCCTGATGGGGCTTACCAGCCACGGTAATGTGATGGTGGGTAATAAGGCGTTCGAGTATTACAACGAGCGCAATCCCGAGGATTATATTCAAATCCCGTGGGACGAGGTCGACTACATCGCGGCCGAGGTTTTACGCGGCACCAAGAAGATCACGCGTTTTGCCATCTTTACCAAGGATAACGGCCACTTTACGTTTACGACGCGCGATGACAAAGAGACGCTTCGCGCGGTCCGTAAGTACGTCGACGAGGATAAGCTCGTGCGTTCGCCCGACTTTATCGATGTGACGGCTAAGGGCGCCAAGAGCATCCCCTCCGTTATCAAAAACCTCTTCCACAAAGGCAACTAGTCATTAAAGAGCGCCCCCTCAAAGTGGGGCGCAGTCTCCCATGTGGCTCGATCGGGAAAGTGCATCCCAGTTCGAGCATCGATTCCGGGATGTAGTTTCCGGAACGGGGTCGTTTGGGAAACCGTGTCCCGTTTCGAGCCGAAATTCTGGGTCACAGTTTCCCAGCGAGGTCTCATGGGGAAAGTCTGACCCAGAATTTGCCTGGATAGTGGGACGCACTTTCCGGAGGGCTGTTCCACCGCAACTTCGAAGAGTGGGTATACGCTGCATTACAGCGGCGTAAATCTGCTACACTAATACAACATGCCTCCGTGGCTCAGGGGATAGAGCACCGCTCTCCTAAAGCGGGTGTCG
>CAJLLB010000088.1 GCA_905207425.1 uncultured Collinsella sp. | reverse complement strand
GCACCCACAAGCGCCTCATCGACATCCTCGACCCCACCTCGGGCACCGTTGATTCGCTCATGCGTCTCGACCTCCCCGCTGGCGTCGACATCGACATCAAGCTTTAAGCGATATCGCTCATAGCTTAAAGGGCCCCGCTGCCGTTACGGTAGCGGGGCCCTTTTGTTTTGAGTTTAGATTTTGGGATAGCGAATTCGTCTGCCGAGCCGACGGCTGCGGCGCCCTATTCGCTCAGGGGGCGCAAGGATGCTTCTTCGAAGTGGAAGACGCACAAGCCGCTCTCGGTCTCAATGCATGCGCGGCCGCAATCGTCGACCGTTCTAAATATGCCTCGTGCCAGCTCGTCTCCAGCGGGGGAGCGGGCGATAACGTGCTCCCCGATCCAATTGAGGTGACCGACATAGTCATCGCGGACGGGCGCGAGCGGTCCGGCGTCTTCTTCCATGGCGTTGAGGCGTTCTGCCCACGCATCTACAGCGTTCACGACTGCGTGATAGACCTCATCGAGGAGCATGTCGACGGCAGGAACGTTTTCGTTAAGGTCCGAGAGACCGATTGCCGGCAGGCCGCCATCGGGCACCTCTTGGGGCACATAGTTCACATTGACGCCAATGCCGCAGACGGCGAAAGGTTTGCCTTCGTTATCGCGTGCGGCCTCGACCAGAATGCCGCCGAGCTTGCGTCCTCGCGCGACCAGGTCGTTGGGCCATTTGAGGCCAATCTCGTTTGCAAGACCCTGCTTTTCGAGTGCTTCGAGCACCGCTAGGCCGCTGACGGCGGCAAGACCAGAGTACTTTGCGGGATTAACGCATGGACGCAGGACAATCGAAAGCAATAGGTTGCCGGCGGTTGAATCCCACTTGTGGCCGCGCCGGCCGCGTCCTGCCGTTTGCGCGCGGGCGGCAAGTCCTGTGCCGTGCGTCGCTCCCTGTTTTCCTGCTTCGAGCAGGTCATCGTTGGTCGATCCGGTTACGTCGACTATCGTTAAACGAGAATCCATAACAGCTGCTACCTCCTAAGTAAATAAGGCAATCGCGCAATGGTGTCGAGAGATAGACACAATGTGAAGCCTTTGTCGCATTTGGACAATTTAATGTTAACACGTCAACAAAGACTGAAATGCGTTATCCTCTCTTGGTCGATGTAAACACGTCAACAACTCAAAGGAGGTTAGTGATGGGTTTCACGATTCTTGGAACAGGCTCGGCGCTTCCTGAGCGCAGCGTTTCCAATGACGAGCTGTCTGAGTTCCTCGATACCTCGGATGAGTGGATTTTTACTCGCACAGGTATCAAGAGCCGCCACGTCTGCACCACCGAGTCACTTGACGACCTTGCCGTAGCGGCGAGCGAGCGGGCACTCCAGGTGTCCGGAATCGACGCGAGCCAGCTGGATCTGATCGTCTGCTCGACGACGACGGGTGACCACCTTGTTCCCGCCGAGGCGTGTGCCGTTGCTGAGCGACTTGGCGCGACGTGCCCTGCCTTCGATGTCTCGGCGGCCTGCGCCGGCTTCGTATTTGCGCTCGATGTCGCCGAGGGCTATATCGCCCGCAGCCGTGCCGAGCGCGTGCTTGTTGTTGCTGCCGAGCAGATGACGCGCGCGCTCGACTGGACTGACCGTGCCACGTGCGTGCTCTTTGGCGATGGCGCGGGCGCTGCAGTCATGGAGGCCGGGGGAGAGAATCCCCTTGCCGTTGAGCTTTCGACCGCACCCGATGTCGAGACGTTACGCGTTCCCGGGCTGGATGGCACCTCGCCATTCAAGGTTCCCTCGGACTGCCAGAGTGTGCTTTCCATGAACGGCCGCCGCGTGTTCAAGTTCGGCGTCAACGCCATCTGCGACACGGTCCATAAGCTTGCGATCGATGCGGGCATTTTGGTCGAAGACATCGATCATTTTGTATTCCATCAGGCTAACGAACGAATCCTGAGCCAGGCGGTCAAGCGCCTGGGCGTGCCGGACGAGCGCGTGGTTCGCACGTTGCGCGAGACCGGCAACATTTCGAGCGCATGCATTCCGCTTGCCCTCGACCGGCTGGCAAACGCCGGTGCACTTCACACAGGCGACACCATCGCCTTGGTTGGATTTGGCGCCGGTCTGGATATAGGTGGCTATCTGCTTCGTTGGAAGTAGTCGCACATAGGAAATAAAAACGCCCTAGGGCACAACCAAAGGAGAACTACCATGGCAGATCAGAAGACCTTCGAGCGCGTTTGCGACGTTATCCGCGAGACCGCCGGTCTTGACGACGTCGAGATGAAGCCCGAGTCCACGCTCGAGGAGATTGGTCTCGACAGTCTGGGCACCGTCGAGATCCTCGTCGCCGTCGAGGACGAGTTTGGCATCCAACTCGATACCGAGGAGAACCCTAAGACGGTCGGCGAGTTCGCCGATACGGTCGAGGCGGCATTGGAGAAGTAGAGATGCTCAAGACTCCTCTCTGCGATCTGCTCGGCATCGAAAAGCCCGTGTTCCAGGGCGGTATGGCCTGGATTGCCGACGCCTCGCTGGCGTCCGCAGTGTCCGAGGCGGGCGGCTTAGGGATTATCGCGGCCATGAACGCCGATGCCAACTGGCTGCGCGACCAGATTCACGAGCTGCGCGCCAGGACGGATAAGCCCTTTGGCGTCAACGTCATGCTCATGAGCCCGTTTGCCGACGAGGTCGCGCAGGTCGTGATTGACGAGCGAGTGCCGGTCGTCGTGACGGGCGCCGGCAATCCCGCCAAGTACATGAAGGCGTGGAACGAGGCGGGCATCAAGGTCATCCCGGTCGTTGCCTCGGTGGCGCTGGCGCGCCTCGTGGCACGTCGTGGAGCCACGGCGGTTGTTGCCGAGGGTACCGAATCGGGCGGCCATATTGGCGAGACCTCGACGATGGCACTGGTGCCGCAGGTCGTCGATGCGGTCGACATTCCCGTCGTGGCCGCCGGCGGTATTGCCGACGGCCGCGGCGTGGCGGCCGCCTTTATGCTGGGCGCTGCCGGCGTCCAGGTGGGTACGCGCTTTCTCGTTGCGAATGAGTGCACCGTCTCGGAGCAGTACAAAGAGATGGTCCTGAAGGCCAACGACACTTCGACGCGTGCGACCGGTCGCTCGACGGGACATCCAGTGCGCGCCCTCAAGAGCCCCTTCACCAACGCCTATGCCAAGAGCGAGGGTTCCGGCGCGAGTGCCGAGGAGCTCGGTGCTATGGGAACCGGTGCGCTGCGTAAGGCCGCCAAGGACGGCAACTACGAAGAGGGTTCGTTTTTGTGTGGACAGATTGCCGGCATGGTCAACGAGCGCCAGAGCGCACGCGAAATCGTTGACGACCTGGTCGATGGCGCCGAGCACGTCCTGAAGGGTGCGTGCGCATGGGTGGCGTAGCGTTTTTGTTTGCCGGCCAGGGTGCCCAACACCCCGCGATGGGCGTCGACTTGATCGAGACATCGCGGGCGGCCGCCGAGGTGTTCGCCATTGCCGATGAGGTGCGCCCGGGGACGAGCGAGCAGTGCCGGAGCGCCTCCAAGGAGGAGCTCTCGCAGACCGAGAACACGCAGCCTTGCGTGTTCGTGCACGACCTGGCGGCAGCTGCCGCCCTGCGCGAGCGCGGCGTGGCACCTGCCGCCTGTGCGGGTTTTTCGCTTGGCGAGGTCGCCGCGCTCACCTTTGCGGGGGCATTCGATACGCGAGCAGGCTTTGAGCTCGTGTGCGAGCGCGCGGCGCTGATGGCCGCGGCTGCCGAGCGCCATCCGGGCGGCATGCGCGCCGTCATCAAGCTTGATGCGGCGCAAGTCGAGGGCCTGGCTGCGCAGGCCGGCGAGGACTGCTGGCCGGTCAACTACAACAGCCCGCAGCAGACGGTTGTTGCCGGAGCGCCCGAGGCACTGCAGGAGCTCGACGTCCTCGTAAAAGAGGCTGGCGGCCGCGCTATGAAAGTCGCGGTGTCGGGTGCATTTCATAGCCCCTATATGGCCGAGGCGACTGAGGGGCTGGCGACGTATATCCAAGCCGGCCACGCGCCATCTCCGCTGTTGATTCCGGTCATGGCAAATATGACGGCGGCGCCCTATCCGGCGGACCCGCGAGCGGCATCGGATGTCTTGGTCAACCAGGTGAGCCATGCCGTGCGCTGGGTCGACACGCTGCATACTCTGCAGGATCAGGGCATCGACACGTTTATTGAGGTCGGCCCTGGCAAAACGCTGTCGGGCCTGGTCAAGCGTACGCTGAGCGACGTTCGCGTGTATTCGTGCGAAACGGCCGAGCAGGTCGCAGCTATTGCCGACGAGCTCGCATAGTCCACAGGGCTGTAACCCGAAAGGAATGACATGGGCAACTTGAACAACGGCGCGCTCGAGCGCAACGACTCACGTCGCGTGGCACTGGTCACGGGCGGCTCGCGGGGTATCGGCCGCGCCTGCGCTGTCGGTCTGGCGGAGGACGGCTTTGATATCGCCGTCGTCTATGCCGGTAGCGTCGATGCGGCGCGCGAGACGTGCGAAGCCTGCGAGGCGGTTGGCGCCGCGGCACGTGCATATCAATGCGACGTGGCCGATCCCGCTGCCGTCAACGCGTGCGTGGAGGCGGTCCTCAACGACTTTGGCTCCATTTGGGCGCTCGTCAACAACGCCGGCATCACCCGCGATGGCCTGCTCATGCGCATGGGCGATGACGCCTTCGACCGCGTGCTCGATGTCAATCTTAAAGGAACGTTTAACACGACGCGCGCGCTCACCAAGTCCTTTATGCGCCAGCGCGGCGGCTGCGTCGTCAACATGAGCTCGGTTGTGGGCCTGATGGGCAATGCCGGGCAGGTCAACTACGCTGCCTCCAAGGCGGGCGTGATCGGCCTGACCAAGGCGGTGGCGCGCGAGCTTGCGCCCCGCGGTGTACGAGTGAACGCGGTCGCCCCCGGGTTTGTCGAGACAGATATGACGGCAAAGCTCTCGGAGAAGGTGCGTACGGTAACCGAGGAGCAGATTCCCCTTAAGCGTATGGCGCAGCCCGAAGAGGTGGCCGGTGTGGTGCGATTTTTAGTGAACGATGCAGCTGCCTACATTACGGGCGAAGTTGTACGCGTCGACGGCGGAATGGCGATGTAGAAACCAGGGCCGAAGAACGGCTTGGATGAGGAGACCATGATGGAACAGAGAGTTGCAATCACCGGTATCGGTGCCGTGTCGCCGCTCGGCAACACCGCGCTTGCCACCTGGGCGGCCATGTGCGCCGGCACGTGCGGCATCGGCCCGATCACGCACTTCGATACCGATGCGTTTGCCGTCAAGGTGGCAGCCGAGGTCAAGGGCTTTGACGGCAACGAGTACTTTGGCAAGCGTGACGCCAAGCATCTCGACCCCTGCGTTCAGTTTGCGATGGCGGCTTCGGACGAAGCCATGCACGATGCGGGCTTTGATGTCGAAGGCGCCATCGATCGCGAGCGCCTGGGCGTCTACGTGGGCTCGGGCGTGGGCGGCATGACGACGCTCGTCGACAACGTCCATACGATTGCCGAACGTGGGCCCCGCCGCGCATCGCCCTATATGATCGCGATGATGATCCCCAACATGGCATCGGGCAATATCGCAATCCGCCACAAGGCAAAGGGCCCGACCCTGCCCGTGGTGACCGCGTGCGCAACCTCGGCCCATGCGGTGGGCGAGGCGTTCCGCGCCATCAAGCACGGCTATGCCGACGCGATCCTCGCGGGCGGCGCCGAGGCCGCAATTATCCCCGATGCCGTTGCGGGCTTTACGTCCTGCCGCGCATTGACCGCCAACCCCGATCCCGCGACGGCCTGCCGTCCGTTCGATGCAGACCGCGACGGCTTTGTGATGGGCGAGGGCGCCTGCGTGCTCGTGCTCGAGAGCATGGAACATGCGCAGGCGCGCGGTGCGCACATTTATGCCGAGGTCGTGGGCTACGGCAACACCGATGATGCCTATCACATCACGAGCCCTGATCCCGAGGCTGCCGGCATTGCCCGCGCGATATCGCTGGCGGTGACCGAGGGCGACGTCAGGCCTTCCGAGGGTCTCTACATCAATGCTCACGGCACATCGACCAAGCTCAACGATTCGTCCGAGACGGCGGGCATTAAGCGTGCGCTCGGCGAGGACGCGGCGCGCGCCGCGCACGTCTCGTCGACTAAGTCGATGACCGGCCACATGATCGGTGCCACGGGCGCCATCGAGGTCATGGCCTGCGCCATGGCGCTCGAGCAGGGCGTGGTGCCGCCGACCATTAACTACCACACGCCCGATCCCGCCTGCGATCTTGACTACACGCCCAATCGCGCGGTTCGCGCCGACCTTACCTGGGCGCTTTCGACCAACCTGGGCTTTGGCGGACACAACGCCGCCATCGCGCTGCGTAGATATGCAAGGAGCTAGAGCATGGATTCCAAAAGACTTGCCGAGATAGCCGATGTTATGGAGGACCGCGGCCTCACGCGCGTACGCGTTGAGGAGCCCGATGGCACCGCGGTCGAACTCGAGCGCGCGAGCGCCGCACAGCCGGTTGCCGTGCCCATGCCCATGCCGAGCGCTATGGCCGCTCCAGTTGCAGCTCCCACAGTCGCGCCTGCCGCACCGGAGCCCGCCGCGCAGACACCTGCCGCCGCACCGGAGCCCAAGGGCACCGAGGTGACCGCTCCCATGGTCGGCGTTTTCTATGCTGCCCCGGCGCCGGGCGACGAACCGTTTGTGCACGTGGGCTCCAAGGTCAAGGCTGGCGAGACCCTTTGCATCATCGAGGCCATGAAGGTTCTCAACGAGGTGACGGCAGAGGCGGATGGCGAGGTGCTCGAGATCTGCGTGGCCGACGGCGACCTCGTGGAGTTCGGCAGCTGCCTCATGAGGATCGGATAGGTGATATCCATGAACAAAGAAGAGCTTAAAGAACTGTTGCCGCATCGCGAGCCGATGCTTTTGCTCGACGAAGCCGAGCTGGTGGGCGACGAGGCCCACGGCAAGATCACGATTACGGGCGACGAATACTTTTTGCAGGGGCATTTTCCGGGAAACCCGGTGGTCCCCGGCGTGATCCAGTGCGAGATGCTCGCCCAAAACTGCTGCGTGCTGCTGATGGGCGATGAGGAGGCGCGCGGCGCGACGCCGTTCTACACGAGTCTGGACAAGGTGCGCTTTAAGCGTCCGGTGCGACCGGGCGACACGGTGGATCTGGTGTGCTCCATCACGCGTGCGCGCGGGCCGTTCCGCTTTGCGACGGGTACTGCAAGCGTCAACGGTGAGGTCTGTTGCCGCGCCGACATGTCTTTTGCACTCATGCACGAAAGTTAAGGAAGGCTTCATGTTCGACAAAGTGCTCATCGCCAACCGCGGCGAAGTCGCGGTCCGTGTTATCCGCGCGTGCCGCGATATGGGCATCAAGACCGTCGCCGTTTATTCCACGGCCGATGCGGACGCGCTGCACGTGCAGCTTGCCGACGAGGCGTATTGCATCGGCGGTCCGCGTCTTGCCGAGAGTTACCTCAACGACGATGCCGTGCTCACCTGTGCCGTAAAGTCGGGAGCTAAGGCAATTCATCCCGGCTATGGCTTTTTCTCCGAGAAGGCGAGCTTCGTGCGCGACTGCGACAAGTATGGCTTGGCGTTTGTTGGTCCTTCGGCCAAGGTGATCGACAGCATGGGCGACAAGGACGCCGCACGTCGAACGGCTGCCGCGGCGGGCGTGCCCATCGTGCCGGGCTGCGATTTGCTCAAAAGTCCCGAGGAGGCAACGGCGGAGGCCGAGCGCATTGGCTGCCCCGTGCTCATCAAGGCGCGTGCAGGTGGCGGCGGTCGCGGTATTCGCAAGGTCGAGCGCGTGGAAGACGCGGCAAAGGCCTTTATTGAAGCACGCGCCGAGGGCGAGGCCGTTTTTGGCGACGGCGAGTGCTACATGGAGAAGTTCGTCGCGCCGGCGCACCATGTCGAGGTGCAGATTATGGCCGATAAGCAGGGCCATGTGTTTTCGCTCGGCGAGCGCGAGTGCTCGGTGCAGCGCCGCAACCAAAAGCTAATCGAGGAGAGCCCTGCGCCGTGCCTCGACGGACACGACGACATTCGTGCTCGCATGCACAAGGCGGCACGCGACCTGGCTCGTGCCGTCGGCTACGAGGGAGCCGGCACCATCGAGTTTTTGTACTCGGACGACGGCAATTTCTACTTTATGGAAATGAACACGCGTCTGCAGGTTGAGCATCCGGTCACGGAGTTTGTGACCGATACCGACTTGGTCAAGTGGCAGCT
>CAJLLB010000087.1 GCA_905207425.1 uncultured Collinsella sp. | reverse complement strand
CCCGAGCATATGTTCGAAAACACAATATGTTGTGTTTAACGCAAAGGCGGGATGCCACCTGTAGCACCCCGCCTTTCAACCTCAACCTTCAAGTTGACCTTGAGGCGATTTTTATGTCCCTTTACATGCCGTTCACATCGCCCCCAAACTCTCCCACGCGCGGCATGTGCACCCCGCCGCGCCATTGGCCGGTGGCGCAAAATGGGACGGACCCCCGATTGCCAAAACGTGCGCAACAGCACGTTCCAGCAATCGGGGGTCCGTCCTCGAATAGCATGTAATCGCAGCTCAGCAGCGTATTAGCGATGTGCCAGCGGGTGGGCCGCCAGGTAAACCTCAGTCAGCTGCGTACGATCGACATGCGTGTAGACCTGCGTCGTCGATATATCGGCGTGTCCCAAGATCTCCTGCAGCACGCGAAGGTCCGCGCCGCCCGCGAGCATATGGGTGGCAAAGGAGTGGCGCAACGTGTGCGGATGGAGTCCCACCAACCCCACCTGGCGTCCGTAGCGCTCGCATATGACGTGAACACCCTGACGCGACAGACGCCCGCCGTTCTTGTTTAAAAAGACCGCCGGCGTCTCTGTCCCACGAGCATGAGCCGCCAGAAGTCGGCGCCCATCACATATATAGTGCGTCAGGGCACGCGCCGCGCTTCCCACCAAAGGGGCCAGACGCTCCTTGGAGCCCTTGCCGCGAACCAGCACAAAGCCGTCATCGGCATGGATATCACTCACATCGAGCCCCACCAGCTCGCTCACGCGCAGGCCGCACCCATACAGCACTTCCAAGATAGCGCGATCGCGCAGACCCATCTCACCATCCGGAAAATCCTGGTCGAGCAATGCCGAAACATCCTCCACCGAAAGGCACTCCGGCAGGCGCTCGGCCTTTTTTGGCAAACGCAACGCCGCCGTAGGATTTTGGGTCACGGCCCCATCGCGCACCAAAAAGGCATGCAGGCCTTTGACGGCAGCGAGCGCGCGCTCCACCGAGGCATCGGAATAGCCCCCATCGCGCCGATCGGCGATAAAGTCCTCAATGACCCGCCGACTCACGTCCTCAAAGGACGCAATGCCCGTCCGCTCCAGATAGGCACAGTAGGTCGTCAGGTCTCGGCGATAGGCGGCAATCGTGTTACGCGCCAAGCCCCGCTCGACTGTAAGGTAATCAAGAAACTCCCCCGCCGCCACAGCGAGCGGCGAAGGAGCTTCTCCGATATGTTCCCGGTTCGCCGGCAACCTTAGTCCGTCGAACGATTCATGGGCGTCACCTGCAGGCGATCGACGCCCTCATGCTGGCCAATCGAGGCACGCACGAACTCTCGGAATAGCGGCTGAGGATTGGTGGGGCGGCTCTTAAACTCGGGGTGAGCCTGGGTGGCCACGAACCACGGGTGCACATCGCGCGGCAGCTCGACCATCTCGACCAGACGCTCATCAGGCGAAAGACCCGAGATGACAAGACCGGCGTCCTCGAGCTGATCGCGGAAGGCATTGTTGAACTCAAAACGGTGACGGTGGCGCTCGTAGACAAGCTCCTCGCCATACGCCTCACGCGCGAGGGTATCGGCAGCGAGCTTGCACGGATAGGCGCCCAGGCGCATGGTGCCGCCCTTCTCGGTCACGTCCTCCTGCGAGCTCATCAGGTCGATTACGCTAAACGGACCGTCCGGATCAAACTCGGAGGAGCTGGCACCGGCAAGGCCGACAACGTTGCGGGCGAACTCGCACACGGCAACCTGCATACCCAGGCAAATGCCCAGATACGGAATCTTGTGCTCGCGAGCAAACTCGGCAGCAAGGATCTTGCCCTCCAGGGCGCGCTTGCCAAAGCCGCCGGGAACCAGGATGCCCGATGCGTCGCCCAGAACCTCATTGACGTTTTCGGCATCGAGGCTCTCACCATCGACCAGCTGCACATCTACGTGACGATCGTAGAAAACGCCCGCGTGATGCAGGGCCTCGATAACCGACAGATATGCATCGGGAAGCTGGGTGTACTTTCCCACGACGGCAACCTTAACCTTATCGGCGTGATGGTTGGCATGGTTTTGCTTGCGCAGGAACTCATTCCATGCGCTCATATCGCGCTCGCGCGGATCGAGGCCAAGGCGCTCGCAAATGCGCAGGTCAAAGTCCTGCTCCGCGAGCAGCTGCGGCACGTCGTAAATGCTCGCGCAATCCTCGTTGGTAAAGACACAGTCGGTGTCGACGTCGCAGAAACTCGCGATCTTGCCGCGGATAGCGTCATCAATATGGTGATCGGAGCGCAGCACAATAATGTCGGGCTGGATACCAAAGCTGCGCAGCTCCTTGACGGAGTGCTGCGTGGGCTTGGTCTTAACCTCGTGGGCGGCGGCGATATAGGGAACGAGCGATACGTGGATGTAGCAGACGTTCTCGGGACCGGCCTCCTTGCGGTACTGGCGGATAGCCTCCACGAACGGCTGCGACTCGATGTCGCCGATCGTGCCACCCAGCTCGGTAATGACAACGTCGGAGCCAGTCTGCTCCTCAATGCGGCGGAATTTGTCCTTGATAGCATTGGTGACGTGCGGGATCACCTGGACGGTACCGCCCAAAAAGTCACCGCGACGCTCGCGGGCAATCAGGCTCTTGTAAATGGCGCCCGTCGTAAAGTTAGAATCGCGGGTCAGGTTCTCGTCAATAAAGCGCTCGTAGTGGCCCAGGTCCAGATCGGACTCGTAGCCGTCCTCGGTCACAAAGACCTCACCGTGCTGGAACGGGCTCATGGTACCAGGGTCGACGTTCAGATACGGGTCGGCCTTCTGCATCGTCACCTTGTAGCCGCGTGACTTGAGCAAACGGCCCAGCGATGCCGCGGTAATGCCCTTGCCCAAAGACGAAACCACGCCGCCGGTCACAAACACATGCTTAGTCATATTGAATTACCTGCGCTTCCCGTAGAAGTTGTCCATACACATCTTACGGGTCTTCATTGTAATACTCGAGAAAGAAGCAGTTCGCCATTTTTCACCAAAGTGCTTGCATTTCTCCATCTCGAAACAAAACGCCGCCCGGGACCCGAGCGGCGTAACAACAACTTAGGCGGCAGATCGCTACCGATCGGCAAGCTCGTCCCTGAGCATATCCCGAACGAGCATACCCGCGCGGATGCCTTTCAGATACCACCCGCCACGCTCGGTAAGGCAAATACCATTTGCAAGCTGGCCGCCATCCTCGCTATAACGCGAAACGACCTCGATCAAACCGTCAGAATCCAAGCGCTCAATTGCGGCGCGGGCTCGATACGGAGACACTCCAACGTGCTCCGCAAGCGTTTTGCGCGAGAAGCCATATGTCCCGCCACTTTCGGATTGCTGGGCAATCTCCATCAACACCAGCACTTCGACACGCTTCATATCGTTGACACTCGCACGACCCTTGCCCGCCATGGCAGCCTCCTCTAACCGAGCACGAGCATCCAGCGCGCCGTGCACGACCGACACACCTCACGATGGCAGGTAATATCCATCATGCGGCATCCCGCTAAGGATGAAACAGTTACGATTATTGTATACCGCCCAAATTGTTTTTAGGCAGGTAAACGGCTATTTTTCGCCGAAATAGACGCTTTATTGATCAAAAAGCCGTACCGGGCGCTAACCCGATACGGCCAAAATGCGATGCAATTACCGCGATACTTCAAACTTAGCGATGGAAGAAACCACGACGCTCAAACTTGGGCTCACAGCACACGTTGATACCCAGTTTACGCAACACCGTCTCGTCCGTCGGCGAGATAATCACGCTAAAGAAGGCATCGCAACCGCGCAGCTGCTCCAGGCCCGAAAGGACACGAGCGGCCGTCTCGCTCGTAGCCGAGGTGATCGACAGCGCCATAAGCGTCTCGTCGGTGTGAAGGCGCGGGTTTTTGCTGCCCAGGAAATGCGTCTTGAGCTTGCTGATGGGCTCGATCGCCTCGTCGCTGATGACTTCAAGCTCAAGGTCGACGCCCGAGACATGCTTGAGGGCGTTCATAATGAGCGAACTTGCGGCGCCCAGGCGCGTGGAGGTCTTACCGGTCACCACGGAGCCATCGGGCATGACCATGGCACCCACGGGACCACCCGTCAGCTGCTCCCTGGTGAGGGCCGCCGAGCGCGCCGGTGAGTAGTTCTTATCGATGCCGGCTTTCTTCATAATAATCTTGAGACGGTCGACTTGCTCATCGCCCACGCCGGTACGGCGCACATTTTCGACCGCGGTAAAGTAGCGGCGGACGATCTCCATCTTGGAAGCGTCGCGGCAGGCATCGTCATCGGTGATGGCAAAGCCGACCATATTGACGCCCATGTCCGTAGGACTCTGGTAGGGGCTCTTGCCCAGGATCTTTTCCATCAGAGCACGGACCACCGGGAAGGCCTCGACGTCGCGGTTGTAGTTGACCGTGGTCTTGTTGTAGGCCTCAAGGTGGAACGAATCGATGATATTGGCGTCGTCGAGGTCAGCCGTGGCGGCCTCGTAGGCAATATTGACCGGATGCGTCAGAGGAAGATTCCAGACAGGGAAGGTCTCGAACTTGGCATAGCCGGCGGCCGTGCCATGCTTGTGCTCGTGATAGAGCTGAGACAGGCAGGTGGCAAGCTTGCCCGAGCCAGGACCGGGGGCAGTGACCACGACGAGCGGTCGGGTGGTCTCGACAAACTCGTTCTTGCCGTAGCCATCGTCGGACACGATCAGATCGACATCGTGCGGATACCCCTCGATGGGATAGTGCAGCTTGGCGGGAATACCGAGCGCGTTCAGGCGGTTGCGGAACACATCGGCAGCGGGCTGGCCGGCGTACTGGGTGATGACCACAGCCGCGACAGCAAAGCCGTTGCCGCGAAACAGGTCAACCAGGCGCAGCACATCCTCGTCATAGGTAATACCGAGGTCACCACGAGCCTTGTTTTTCTCGATGTGGTTCGCGTTGATCGCGATGATAACCTCGACATCGTCGGCGATGCTCTTGAGCATGCGGAACTTGCTGTCCGGTTCAAAACCCGGCAGCACGCGGCTCGCATGATAGTCATCGAACAGCTTACCGCCAAACTCCAAATAGAGCTTGCCACCAAACTGCGAGATGCGCTCCTTAATGTGAGCAGCCTGCAGCTCGATATACTTCGCGTTGTCGAAACCCTGGCGCATGTATGGCTCCCGTCCCGTTTCCATTTAATGTCCTAGGCGATTATAACGGAGCAGACCCTCCCCGATGCCCAGGCCATCAACAGGCACCAACCAAACACGCCTACCGCAACCACCGGGGACCCGGGGTAGCTAATTTGAAGCAATGACCAAGTCACTCCGCACCAACAATGGAAACGTCACAGGCAGAGCCAAAGTCAACGAGCGACCGCCAGAGCGAGCAATCTGCCC
This sequence comes from uncultured Collinsella sp., assembly GCA_905207425.1. Lineage (GTDB taxonomy): Bacteria > Actinomycetota > Coriobacteriia > Coriobacteriales > Coriobacteriaceae > Collinsella. Next base: position 3,096 of record CAJLLB010000087.1, on the reverse strand, counting down.
CCAGCACCAACAAGGGGAACGTCGCAGGTTGAGCATAAGTCAGCGAAAGCCCGCCAGAGCGAGCAAGGTGACGTGAAAGAGGAGGGCATAGGCCTTTTGGCCATGCCCGACGATTGAACGTCAGATTGCCGCTCTGGCGGGCTTGCAGCGTCGAGTGGTTCCGGCGTTTGGTAAAACGCCGGAACGCAAGTCGCCCCCTCCCGCGCACGGAACGGGAGGGGGCTAAAGGTAGGAGTCTACCGGTGGGTTGACCCCACCGGACAGACGATGACCAGGTGATCCTTTACAGGATCGTCAAGGTTTCCGTGGGGTACCCGTTGGGTACTTAGAGCAGCACGCAGGCGACGGTCAGGATGACGGCGCAGACGACGGAGAGCGCGACGATGAGCTTAAGGGCAAACTTGAGCCAGGTCGTCCACTCGATCTTGGCCAGGGCGAGACCGCCCATGATGGCACCGGAGGTCGGGGTGAACAGGTTCACGACACCGATAGCAGCGGAGAAGATCATGACCATGACCTCGGGCGAGAAGCCGAGCTTAACAGCCAGCGGTCCCATGATGGGCATGGAGACGGTAGCCATACCAGAGGTCGAGGGAATCAGGAAGGACAGGCCGAAGTAGACCAGGAAGCTCATGGGAGCGAAGATCACGCCGGACAGGCCAGCCAGAGCATTGGCGGCAGCGTCGAGGACGTAGACGTCGAGGCCGGTGTTAGCCATGAGGACGGAGATACCACGGGCGAGGGCGATGACGAGAACAACGGACATCATGTCGGCAGCGCCGGTGATGAAGGTGTTGACGATCTGCTTCTCGGACAGGCCTCCGATGATACCGATCAGGACGGCCATGAGGAAGAACCAGGTGGAAGCCTCGTCGAAGTACCACTGGCCAATGGGCAGGCCGGTGATCAGGGCAGACCAGCCCTGGACGACGGCGTTACCGTCGGCATCGTAGACAGCGCCAGCGTCGAAGAAGTTGGCGACGCCCTCGTTGAGGTCGGCCAGCGGGATGAAGCCGACGATCATGACGACGAAGGTGAAGGCGAAGGCGATCAGAACACCCTTCTGACGACCGGTGAGCTTGACCTCCTTGTGGACCTCGGAAGCAGCCTTGCCGTGAGCCTCTTCGGCGTCCTTGAGCTCCTGCATCGACAGGATGGTGGAACCCTTGTCAGCCTTGACCTTCTTGGCATAGTTCATCACGAAGAAGATGGACATAGCGGTAGTGACAATCCACAGGACGGCACCGAGGCCGATGATGATGGACTGGTTGACCTCAATGCCAACGCCGGTCAGAGCGTCGACGGCAGCGCCGACGGCGAACGGGTTAACCGTGGAGCCCAGGCAGCCGCAGCCAGCGCCGAGCAGGACGGTAGCGGCACCGACCATGGGGTCGAAGCCAGCGGCCATCATGGTAGCGGCGAGCAGGGCGTAGAAGGGAACGGTCTCCTCGCACATACCATAGGTGGTGCCACCGAGGGAGAAGATGAGCATCAGCACGGGAATGAGCATAATCTCGTTGCCCTTAAGCTTCTGCACCAGAACGGCGATGCCGTTGTCCAGGGCGCCGGTCTCGGTCATCATGCCGAGGAAGCCGCCCAGGATCATAACGAAGAGGCAGACGGGCAGAGCGTCAGCGAAGCCCAGGATCGGGGCGGTGCAGAAATCGCTCAGACGGGCTGCGGTAACCGCGCCGCCGGACGTGCCGGAGACGATAACGGTAATCACTGCAACAATTGCCAGCAGAGCTAGAAGAATGGTGAACGATGAAGGCATACCGCGCTTTTTCTTAGCGGTCTCAGTCATGGTTCTCATCCCCCCTTCATAAATCATTTAACTTTCTCGCGCGAAGCGGATCTTCCGTGCCGTGCCCACCGCCCGACGCGAGATATTTACCAGACAAAGCCGCTCGGGGTGTGCAGCAAGACACCCCGAGCGAGATGCTAGATGCTCTTACTTGAGCGTGGCGTACATAACAGCCTTGATGGTGTGCATGCGGTTCTCGGCCTCGTCGAAGACCTTGGAAGCGGGGCTCTCGAAGACCTCGTCGGTGACCTCCTGCTCGGTGATGCCGAACTGCTCGCACTTCTCGGCGCCAATCGTGGTGTTGGTGTCGTGGAAGCTGGGCAGGCAGTGCAGGAAGATGGCACCCGGGTTGGCCATAGCCATGACCTCGGAGGTAACGCGATACGGGGTGAGCTGAGCGATGCGCTCGGCCCAGACCTCGTCGGGCTCGCCCATGGAGACCCACACGTCGGTGTAGATAACGTCGGCACCGGTGACGCCGTCCTTGACGTCGGTGGTCAGCTTGATGGTGCAGCCGTTGGCCTCGGCGATGGGCTTGCAGGCCTCGATGACGTCGTCGGCGGGCATGCACTCCTCGGGGCCGCAGGCCACGAAGTTCATGCCGAGCTTGGAGCAGACAACCATGAGGGAGCGAGCAACGTTGTTCTTGCAGTCACCCATGAAGACGAGGGTCTTGCCCTTGATGTCGTAGTTGAAGTTCTCCTGGACGGTCAGGATGTCGGCGAGCATCTGGGTGGGGTGCCACTCAGTGGTCAGGCCGTTCCACACGGGCACGCCGGACTTAGCAGCGAGCTCCTCGACGTCGTCCTGGGCAAAGCCACGGAACTCGATGCCGTCATACATGCGGCCGAGAACGCGGGCGGTGTCCTCAATGGACTCCTTCTTGCCCATCTGCGACGAACCGGGATCGAGGTAGGTGACGCCCATGCCCAGATCCATGCCGCCGACCTCGAAGGCGCAGCGGGTACGAGTGGAGGTCTTCTGGAAGAGCAGAACGATGTTCTTGCCCTCGAGATAGCGGTGCGGAACGCCAGCGCGCTTCATGTCCTTGAAGTTCTTGGAAAGCTTGAGCAGGTACTCGATCTCCTCGGTGGTGAGGTCGAGAAGCTTGAGGAAGCTACGGCCGGAGAGGTTAACACCCATGGTTCGTTTCCTTTCGAAAAAATGAATTACGTAAGTATTAGTGTTGCCCGTTTGACGGGCGAAACCGGTGCGGTTGTAGGGGGACCGCACCGGAAACGGAAAGACTTAGAGGTCCTCGCGCCAGAAGGGCATGCTCATGCAGCGCGGGC